>JBEKKD010000063.1:0-13241 GCA_050010895.1 Armatimonadota bacterium | reverse complement strand
TTCCTGGCGAATAGCTGGGCCTATCCCAAGGGCAGCTATACCCAGACCGCTGTCTATACCCTGACAGCGCCCTAACCCGCAGCGGAGGGATTGCTGACGATAGTGCGGGGCGGCTGGGACATACCAGCCGCCCCGGGAGCCCCCAGCTCCCGTTACTGGCTCGACGATGAGCGGAGGCGCACAATGAACAAGCCTAAGATTGCCTTTGCGACGTGCATAGCGATAGTTCTGTATGCGGGCATTGCCATCGCCGGTGGGTGTTCTCTGGAGATCTCGCCCCTGACGCTCGAGCTCCAGGTGGATCCCGGCCATGCCTATACTGGTACGATTGAGATCGACAACACGGGCTCCGACAGTCAGCATGTAAAGACCTACTGCCAGGATTGGACCCTGAAGCCCGACGGACTGGTCGTATTCGCCGATGCAGGGAAGCTGCCCCAGTCGGCGAGTCCCTGGGTCGCTCTCAGTCCGGCCGAGTTCGATCTCGAGCCGGGGACATCGACTCAGATCCGATATACCATCCGGCCGCCCGCAGAAGTGACGGGTGAATTCCGTACCGTAATCATCTTCGAAGGTCTCGCCCAAGAGATGACGCTGCACGGCGCTCCGTCTCGGGTTATCCCACGCCTGGGCACGGTCCTATACCTCCAATGCGGGCCCGCCGCCCAGCCGCAGGCGCGCATCTCACAATTCCAGGTAAGCCCGGATGGGGGCACGATCACCGTTGACAACACCGGTTCGGGCCACCTGCGGTTCACCGGCAAGCTGGAGATCAGACAGTCGGGACAAGTCGTCCGCGCCACGGACTTCGAGGGATTCGTGGTGCTGCCGGCTCCATTCAACCGGCACCAGGCCACTATCGCGAAGACGACCTTCGCGGATCTCGCGCCGGGTGATTACGAAGTGGTCGCGATCTTCGACTGCGGAGGGCCCTCCCTCCTCGGCGCGCGCACCACGCTGTCTGTGACATCGGCGAAGGCGAAATGACCTCCTCGCTCACCAGATTATTCCGATGGCTCTGCTGCGTCAGCGCCTTGGCGCTGCTCATCCGGCCTCTCAGCGCGGCCGGCGATGTGGCGGCGGCCGGCGCCGGAACCGCAGCGGGCACAACCATAGCCGCCCTCCCGCCGGCCGGTTCCACTACAACTGCCACACCAGGAGCCGATGAGCGCGTTCCTCTCTCGGTTGTCGGCGCCGGACTCGGCGCGATCGTATTGGTGACCGGCGCCGACGTTCACATCACCCGACGGGATGGAACGGAAACCACGGTTCGAGCTGCCAGACCGCAGACAGTCGCTGATGCGCGAGATCAGGACGCGGTGGCGATCGTGCACGACGGCGAGGCATGGGTGCGCGCCAGAGATGTGGCTGCTCTCCTCGGCACCGGCCAGCGCGGCGGCCAGTCCGTGTCAGGACCAGACCAGGGCGCGGCTTCCTTCGAGACGTTTGAGGTCCAGAAGCCGACCGTGATCGCCCCGGCCGAGGCGCCGCCCCCGGCCCCCAAGCGCGCTCGTCTGGCATCGCTCCAGGTGCAATCTCTCACGGAGGCGAATCCGCCCGAACTGTCGTCGGTCCCCATGACCTTGGAATTCAGCCAGATGTCGATCCTGAGCAGTCAGGACGAGCGTGGCTTCTGCCTGCAGGATTTCGGCGCCCCTCGCCGCGTTCTCGATGTCCGCGGCAGGGAGCTGGATTCGAGCTCTCCGTTCAGCCCCGAGCTATCATACCTGTCGCTCGACATGGGAGACGACAAGCAGCGGTATGGGATCGGCGATATGTTCGATCCGCTCTTCGGGACCGCCACCGGAATCGCCTTTACGTCAGCCGTCTCCGGCGCCACGCGGGCGGGCGCAGCCCTGGTGCTCCCGACTACAGCCTCGGGCGACCAAAATGCCGGAGAACTCGCCCTGCGGACAGAAACTGTCGTACACAAGTACCTGACAGCCGAAGCCGCGGTTGCGACCGACGGCACGCACTATACCTCCGCTCACTGGGATAGGCCTGAGTTCTCGTTTTCCACATCGCTGCTGCAGGCCCCCGATAGCCAGCGTGAGGACCTATGGTGGCAACTCAGAGCACTGCCCCCTCTGTCGTTTTACGGTCGCTCGGACGCTGCCAGCGGCGATTACGACGTGTCCGCAAGCGCGCTCGGCATGTCCTGGGACGCGGGTCAGACCCACACCGCCATCGAGCGCGACGCGGGCGACGCGCTCGGGAAGCCGTGGGCGCAGGACGCGCTGTCCTTTACTCTCATCAGGCAGGACTTCACCGGCATCGTCCGCTATCTCGTCAGCCGAGAGGAGGGTGGCAGAGACGGTCTCGAGTGGTCGCTGACGCGGCCGAACCCCCGCGGCTACACGTTCCTCAACTCGTCGGCGCCGCAGGAGGGCCCTGGTGAGAAGCGATCATATCGCGCCGGCGCCGCGATTGATCTGAAACGCCGGCTGCAGGTCCGGGCCGCGCTGGCAGCGGATGGGTCCAAGGTCACACCGGAGTTCAGTCTCGACTATCGGCCCTCACAGGACCAGATAGCGTCTGTGAGCTACGGCGCATTCGACACGGGTACGCCGGATTCGATTCCATGCGAAGCCCTCATTGTCCAGGCAAAGCTCTCGTTCGGCGGCTCCGGTCATTCCCATGCAGGCATCGGCGGGGTCAGTGGCAGGGTCACGGACGACGCCGGTCAGGGCGTCGCCGATGTGGCGGTTTCCCTCGACGACGCGAGCATCGCCCTGACGAAAGCCGACGGAAGCTTCGAATTTTCCGATCTCGAATGGGGCCGCCATTCGGTTCGTCTCGACCCGAATCGGATCCCTGCCGATTACACCGGCGCAGCTCAGGAACGCGTCGTGTACGTCTCGGCGCAGGAAGCCGGACACGCCGACTTCCTTCTCACGCGGCTCTGTCGGATCAGTGGCCAGGTGTACGTCGAGTCCGACACCACCCACCAGCGTGAGGGACTCCCGGGTGTAGTCATCGAGTTGAGCGATGGCTCGCGGACCACAACCGACAGCGAGGGCCGCTACAGCTTCAGTGGCATGATGCCTGGCAGGTACTCGGTGGCCGCGCCGTCCGGGGGATCTCAGGCTGACGGTGCGGCGCCGATCCCGCCGACCTCGTGGTCGTTCCGCCTGAAGCCGGGTGAGAAGGTGAGCGGCGCGAACTTCGGCTTCCTCCGACGCGAAAGACCGGTGATCTTCGGCCAGCTTGGGCCGAGTTAGGCACGCTAGTCGAGCTCCCGTCGCGGCCCCGTCCGCACCAGTTCCAGCGCTTCTTTGAGCGTGGCGTGAGAGCTCGTTCCCCCAGCAGCCCGTGTGGACAGAGCTCCACAGGCGTTTCCGAGGTCCAAGCAGGCTTCCATATCCCAACCCTCAAGATATCCGTGCAGGAAGCCCCCATTGAACGAATCGCCAGCTCCGGTGGTGTCTACTGGGTCAACGGCAAACGCAGATCGGCGCCACACGCGGCCTCTCTGACGGGCGACGGCGCCCTTCGCTCCCATCTTCACGACCGTGGTGAAGACGCGAGCGCTCAGCGCAGAGAGTGCTTCGTCCACGGTCGCGCGACGTGCCAGGAGTTTCGCCTCCGCTTCATTGGGAAGGAACACGTCCAGATGCGGCCACACGGCCGCCAGATCGCCGTTGGTCTCCTCGTCACTGGGCCAGCCGGTGTCCAGGGATGTGCTCATGCCCCTGCGTTTGGCCTGCTCGAAAGCCCTGCCGATACCCGGGCGCAGGTTCCGCTGGAGGTAGAACGAGCTGATGTGAAGGTGCTGGCGCCCGCGCAGACGCTCGAAATCCACATCTTCCCAGCGCATTTCCTCAATGCAGCCAAGCTGGGTCAGCATCGCGCGCTCGGTGCCGACTGCGATCGAGATAGTCAGACCTGTGGGCTGCGAAGGCACGACGGCCACTGCGTCAGTAGACACGCCCTTCGCTCGCAGCGATTCCAGCGCTTTGCTGCCGAATTCGTCCGCGCCGACCTTGCTGATGAACAAGACATCATCGCCCAGGCGCGCAAGCTGTGCCGCCAGGATCGCCGAGGAGGAGCCAAGCGTCAGCTCCATCCCCGATACGATCACCTCTTCCCCCGGCTCCGGCAGGCGCGGCGCACCTGTGACGATGAAGTCCAGGTTCAGTTCGCCGATGATGACGATGGAAGACATAGCGCTGACAAGCCCTCAGATATCCAGGTACCGGATTCCGTCGGCGAGGCCGCTCACCACTGTGCGCGCGCCCGGGAACTCGAGAGACCTGGTGTATTCGTTCGGCACAGCGATGACGGTCATGCCGGCCGCCACGGCAGCTTGCACTCCGGGCGGGGTATCCTCGAATACCAGGCACTCCTGCGGAGCTACCTGCAGGCGCTCGGTGGCATGGCGGTAGATGTCCGGCGCGGGCTTGTTGCGCCTGATGTCATCGCCGGAGACGATGGCGTCGAAGTAGCGCTGCGGGCTGCCCAGCTCCGGCCGGGTCTCGAATAGCCGGCCCAGGATCACCTCGATCTGCTCCGCCGTGCTGGATGAAACCACCGCCTGCTTCAGACCGCGGCGGCGCACCTCTTCACTCATCTCCCAGAATCCTGGGAACACGCTGAACGGCTCGACGCGGATCAGCTTCATGAACAGCGCGTACCGGCGCTCCGCCATCTCCGTGGCCGGCGCATCCAGACCGTAGATTCGCTTCAGGTCCCGTATGTTCTCCGCCTCGGGAAAGCCGACGAAGCCAGGCATCAGGCTGTCGTCTATCTCGACACCGTACTCGCGCATCATTCCGCGAAACGCCATGAAGTGTATCGGCTCCGTGTCGACGATGAGCCCGTCCATATCGAACAGCACAGCGCGAATCATGCCTTCGACCGCTCCCTACGGACGTTCGCCCAACAGAGTAACACCGGGCGAACGTCTTCTTTCAGGTATTTGCTGGTCTTCTGACGACTTTCGCCCTTACTTCTTTGGGCGAAAGTCATTAGGATAGATCGTCACGCCCTCCACCACTCGGCTGATCACCCCGCCGGCGCTGGGGGCATCGGGCTTGAAGCCATACTCCAGCGAGGCGAAGAGCCCCAGGAGCTGCCCCACCACCGTCACTACAGGCGAGATCATGTGATCCGGGAGCGTCAGTTTCCCCTGCGGATCGTACTCGACGACATGATCGGCGAGATCGGCTAGCTCGCTCGTTTTCCTGTCCACCACGACCAGGTGCGCCATTCCGAGTCCCTGCGCTCGATTGCTGCGGATCATATCAAGCTCATACCGCCGCACGTACCGATCGGACGACAGGTAATAGACGACGAGGGTATCACCGTGGATCGCCGCACGAGGTCCATGCCGCAGGCCCAGGAAGGTGTCCCACAGGCAGATGACACCGCCATCGGTCATCTCCTGAAGCTTGAGGTGGCTCTCGACCGCAGCGCCGATCAGCGCGCCCGAACCCACGAAGCAGGCCCGCTTCGGCCTTCGCTCCGCCAGAGCCGCGCACGCATCCGGCGCGGCGCCGAGCACGCGCTCGCCTGCGTCCGCGACTCGATCCACCAGACCGACGAAGCCGTCTGTATCGTCCAGGTGGGCGAGCCCCAGACTCGCAATAACCATGGACGTGAACGAGCTGGTCATCGCCAGACCGCGATCGTTCGTGCGCGGGTTCAGCACCAGCGAGTAGGCCTGCCCCGCCTGCGCTCGAGCCAGTCGGGCGAGCGCTCCTTCGTCATTGCACGTGATCATGAGATGACGGACATGCGGCCGTTCGCGCAGGGCTATTTCGACCGCAGCCACGCTCTCGGGGCTGTTCCCGGAGCGCGCGACAGAGACCATCACTGCCGGGCGGTCTGACGGGAATGCGTAGTCCGGATGCGTGACGATGTCCGTCGTCGGGCACGCGATCGCCCTCGTCTTGAGCGCTGCGCTGACAGGCCCGACCGCGCATCGGCCTACGAAGTCTGACGTTCCCGCGCCGCTAAAGACCACCTCCGCGTCTGAGCCAGGCAGGCCCAGGTGCGAGAGCAGCGCGCGAATCTGCGGCGCAGCCGCGGCGAATCGGCGAGCGGTATCGCGCCACATCTCCGGCTGCTGGGCGATCTCGGCCGGGGTGGCCTCTACGCCCAGACGCGCCTTCTCGGGCGCGCCAAGAGCGATCAGATCCAGAAGTGGATTCATGCGTGTCTCCTATCTGCCGCCTGAGAGCATGACTGAAGGGAGCAGTGGCGTCGAGCGCGGCCGCCCCCGATCGGGATCACGCGTCTCGCCCCCGGCGCGGGTTCGCCAGCACCTTCGCGATAGCGGCCTCTGCTTCCGCCGGCAGTGGCGCCGGCCGATGGGCTGCAAGGATCTGCCGAACGCGCGCGTTCGCGCGATCTGCCAGGTCCGGCGATCCCGCCGCCTGCCACTTGGTGGAGTTGTTCCGGTCGAGCAGCCGCGGCAGGAAATGCTCCGTCCGGAAATGCCGGACCGTGTGATCGCTGTCGAGGAACTGCCCTCCCGGCCCTACCTCGTCCACCACGTCAGCCGCCAAACGATCGCCGTCGGTCGCGATCCCGCGGTAGAGCATCCCGAGCATACTGATGATCTCGTCGCAGATCGCTACCAACTCCATCGACGAGGTGAGCCCGGATTCGATATAGCCCACGTCGTGAACCAGATTGCCGCGCGCCAGAATTGCCGTGCCGATCGAGCACATCGCCTCGAGCCCCGCCTGCGCGTCCACCGCTTTCGAGTCCGACGCTCCCGCCAGGCCCCACACCGGCAAGCGATAGCAGCGGGCCAGATCGGCGAACGCCGCGTTCGTCAGCGAGAACTCCGGCCCGCCGTATACGAAGCCCATCGTCGACATGTCCATCACCGAGACGTTCGCCCCGAAGATGAAGGGTGCTCCCGGCGCCGCGAGTTGGTGTATCACCAGGCCCGAGAGGCATTCGGCATTGGCGACCGCGCACGCCCCCGCCACCGTTGCCGGAAGGGTAGCGCCCGCGCTCGCCCCGGACACATATGCAACCGGGATATGCCGCTCCGCGCAGAATAGCAGCTTCTCGACCCCGAGAGGGCTGTGGATCAGCGGCGAGATGGGCTCGGCATAGTGGATCAGGAATGGCCGCCGCCTCAGCGACTCTCTGCCGCCCGCGGCCGCGGCCGCGATCTCATAGATATCCGCCATCTCCTCGCCGTCCCGAGCCGTGAACACCACAGGCTTAGACGTCCCCGACATCATGGCGATGAACCCGTAGAGAAACGCGGACTCGCGTGGGGCATCGTTTGCAATGCCCATTGTCATAGCGAAGTCCATGTTGGGCAGCGCGTCGCAGAGACGCGCCATGTTCTCTATGTCCTGCCCCGTGGCCGGCCGCCGCTGCCGGGTTTCGACGTCGATCGTGTTCGGCGTCTCCGATCCCGTGCCGAAGAAGACGCGCCCCTCTTCGAGCGCCATCACGCGCTCGCCCGTACGGCGCGAGAGAACCACTCGCTCCGGCGCCGAGTCGATAGCGTGTTTCACGAGCTGGGACGGCATCCGCACCCGCTCACCGGAAACGCGCGCCCCGGCCTTCCGAAGCATCTCGAGGGCCCTGACATTCCTGACCTCGACGCCAGTCCGCTCGAGTATCTCCAGAGAGGTGAAATGGATCTCCCGAACCTGGTCATCGGAGAGTATCCGAATCCGCGGGAAGCCCTGAGTGGTGAAACGCAACACAATCGTTCTCCGTCCACAATGATGGGAAAGCTAGGGTTCGTGGCGCTGCCTCGTGCTCCCTGCCTGCGGCATCCGAGTGCTCAGCGGCAGGCTCCGGCCGCAGGTCGAAGAAACTGCCGCATACCAATGACTTTCGCCCAAAGAAGTAAGGGCGAAAGTCGTCAGAAGACCAGCGAATACCTGAAAGAAGACGTTCGCCCGATGTTACTTTGTTGGGCGAACGTCCATAGCATCGGCAGGAGCGAGGGAGATGCAGATAGCGCCGTTCGAACCGAGCATAGCCGCCGACGTCGCGCGCTGCTGGAATCGCCCGAACACTGGGCGAACGCACGCGGCTGCGCTGTCTCGATCGCACGTTCGGCTTCCGCAAGCAGCTTGCGCCCTAATCGGCAGGATGGAGCTGGCTGATCTTCGTCTCCGGGTTCGGTAGCCTGCGCAGCCGCAGGTTCTCCACGCGTGCAATCGCGATCTCGGCCAGGTAGAGCACCCGGCACCCCGGCTCGAGATGCCCCATGTACGTCGCCTCCTTGATCGAGACGCACGTATGGAGATGCGGCGTGTATTCGGCGATGATGCCGTCGATGCTCAGCAGTTCGAGCGGCCCTTCGTAGGTTACGAACTCATCCACCGATGGATAGCCGGTGTGCGTGATATGGTGCAGGCGGGCCCGGTCGAGCGTCCCGATGCCCGACACGACAACGCCGGTGTGGACGTCCAGCTTCCTCGCCGCCTGTGATATCGAGTCGAGCACGTCATCGCCCTGATCCAGGCGGAGAACAATGATCTCCGATACCGCCCCACCCCTGAAAATGTGCATGACGCTCACCGCACGCCCGAGAGTTCCCGGCCGCTTCGCCGAGACGCGCCTACGCCCCTGCCGCGGCAACATCTCCGTCAGCCGACGGATTCGGTGGCGCCGAGATCATGGGAAGGTGCGCGACGGCTGCGCGGCTCTTATGCCCCGCGGAACACGGCCAGCAGGACCGCCACCGCGATCGCCACGCCAATACCTGCGTAGACCCACAGCTTGCCGAGGCCGCCCCTCGCCTGCGCGATCGACAGCACCGCACTGCACGACTGACAGCGCAGGCGGCTGTACGGATTCGGCGTTCCGCATTTCGGGCACTTCATCCCGACGAGGTCAGGCTGCCGGCGGACTCGCTCATAGCGGACCGCCGACTTGCTGCCCATCTTTACGGGCATGATAGCGTTACACGCGGTACATCGGGTCAAACCTTCTTCGTTCTCTGCCTTGCACTTCGGACAAATCGACATCTCGACAGGACCTCCGGCATTCTGCTGCTGACCTGCTGCTCCGAACCCAGACGGACGCCCCCGGCCGCGGTCGCAGACCCTCCCCCAGCTCTGTTCCACTAAACAGCTTGCGCCCCAAGGCGAAAGCCAGCCTTTTCATGCGGCTGGCTTGACCTGAGCCACGTTGTCCCGTCATCGGGGCCGGCTTATAACAGGCATACCACCCATCACGGAAACTCAAACAACACTTTCCCTTCTTCTCGACGCAGGCTGCATCCTCCTTGCATCCTCTTGGTTCCAGTTCTGCCGAAGTCGGGCCATCGCTGTGGCAAGGGAACGGCCCTCGATGTGCCGAACCTGACGCGTTGTGCGCAATCGGTGCCAGACGCTCGGGCCCGCGGATTCGCCAACTTGCGAGCGGTTCGTGTGTCAAAGCTCTCGTTCACAGCTCACGATTTCGAACGAAATCGCGGACCGAAGGCCGGGCTCTGCCCCGTCGCATCCAGCCGGCCATCGATCCGGCGCCACAAGGAGCGCGAAATGGTTCGTACCCTCGTCGCAGTCTCGATCGCTCTCTGTGCGCTACTCATCAGCGCCTCGGCCGCGCCCGCGGCCGCGCCTGCCCAGATGCCGCTCATATGCCCTCACACCGCCTCCGCTCCCTCGCTGGACGGGCACCTCGATGACTGGCCGGCGCTGCCACAGATCATCATGGCCACTGCCGACGAATGGCGGCCGGCGGCCGCGCAGTACGCGGAGTATGGCGGGCCGCAGGACATCTCCGCCGAGGTCAGATTCGTCTGGGATAGCACGGCCCTCTATCTTGCGATCGAAACCAGGGATGACGATTTCGTCCGTGTGCGCTCCGTGTCCCAGATCGATCGCGGCGACAGCATCGTCCTCGCGATCGGCGCTGAGTCCCAGGAGCCGAACCAATTCGTCGTCGCTCTGCTGACGAGCGCCTCACTCGTCTGGCGAGCCCAGCCGGCCAGTCGCGCCGGTGAGAGCAAGGCCATAGGTCGCGCCATCCTGGCTCGCCACGAAGCAGACGGATGGCGAGTCGTCTACGAGCTGGCGATCCCGTGGAGTGAACTCGCCCCCATCCGCCCGATTCCCGGTCAGGACTTCGACCTCACCGTTTCGGCATGCGACGACGACGGCGCAGGCATGAAAGGCTGCCTGGAGCGGAGCGTCCGGGTCGTGTTCGCTGGTGAAAGCGATGCCTCGCTCGTCGGGCACGCCCGAACGGCTGCTCTGCCGCCGACGTTCGCGCGACCTGACATAGCGCGCTTTGACCGCAAGTCCTTCATCTTCAGAGGCAAGCCCGCCGTGATCTTCGCCGGGCGTGTTGACTACGCGCGCCTGCCCAGACCGGCGTGGGCGGATCGGCTGGCGGCGCTGAAATCGGCGGGCATGAACACGGTGGACGTTACCGTGCCCTGGTCGCACCACGAGCAGAAAGCAGGCCGCGCCGACCTGTCGGATCTGCGGGACTTCCTCGGCCTGTGCAAGCAGTCGGGGCTGTGGGTGCAGTTGAATCTCGGCCCGTACGCAGGTGACGATTGGGAAGCCGGCGGCGTGCCGGGATGGATGCTCTCCCGCGCCACGGGCGAGAACAGGCAGCAGGCGCTCGATGCCTGGTACCGATCTCTCCTGTCGGCTGTCAAGCCATACCAGATCACGACCGGTGGGCCGATCGTGACAGTCGCGATCCGGCCGCTGCCCAACGCCGCCGGCGCCGTGGAGACCGGCTCCCTGCAGGAGCTGATCGAGTTGGTGCGAGGCGCGGGGATCGAGGTGCCGACGCTGACCGCCAACGCGCCCTCCGCGCGCGACAACAGGAAGCAGAGTCTGGCCAATCTGCTCGACACAGCAGCGTTCTACTCACCTGTCACGGCCGCTGATATGCTCCCGCGGCTTCGCGCGCTGGCGACCGAAGAGATCGGCCCGACGGTCGTCTCCGGATTGCGGGGGAGCTATGCGGACCCGCGCGCTGCCCGCCAGAGCGCATCCCTCGTCACAGTGGCGCTGGCCGCCGGCGCAACCGCGGTCTCCCTCTCCGATTTTGCCCCTGGGCAGGACGTGACAGCGGCCTACGCGCCCGGCGCACCCATCCCCGGTGTGATAGATCCGGCGGGAGCGCTCACGCCCGGTTACCGTGAAGTCAAGCTCATCGGCGACTCGCTGCGCCTCTTCGGCCCGGATATCGCCAAAGCAGTCCCGGCCGAAGGCGTCGTCAAGGCCGATGATATCGATGCCCGTGTTGCCGCTCGCCTCTCGGACAAGTCGGCATACATCTTCCTCTGGGACGACAAACGCTCGGGACAGCGCCAGGTCCGCCTCACATACACCCCCCCCGGCACTACGGCAGCGCTGACCATCCCGGAGGCAGGCGCTATCGCCCTGCCGCCGGGGTGCGCGAAAATGCTGGCAGTGGACGTGCCGGTAGGCCGCGGCACAGTCCGGTACACGACCTCGGAGATCGCAGCCATTCACAAGGTCGGCGACCGGACGCTCCTCGCGCTCTACGGCGATATCGACACCCCCGGCGAGATAGCACTGCGCTGGCCCGGCCCTCCGCTCGTGTTGGGTGACGTCACCCGGCAGCGCTGGGATGCCGAGAAGAGCACCCTCGTCGTCGACTACTTCCATTCGCAGAAGGACCAGTATCTGCTGATCGATGACCTGCAGGTCGTGATCCTCTCCCGTGAACGCGCTGCCGCCGCCGGGCAGGTCTGGGGCGACTCTGACGCCGTCACTCTCTGCGGGGGAGCCGGGGTTGCGGGAGGATCCGTCGGCACGACAGCCATCGATGCCACCCTGGAATGCCCGGAAGGAACGACGCAAATCACCGCCGCCCTCCCGAAGCCACCGACCTCGGTCACAGTGGACGGCAAGCCCGTCCAGTTCCAGTTTGCGACTCCGGCACGGGTGCTGTCCTTCCCCATTACCACCCAGACCTACGAAGATGAGAACCGCGGGTCGAGCGTTCTTCGTCTCGGCCGGGTGATCGTCGGCGGTCCGCCGAAGCTGATCGCCGCGTTTGACCGCGGCTGGTTCATGCCGGATTCCGAGGCCCAGGACGGCCCCGCGCAGAACGTGACGAAGGTCGCGCAGGCCCCCGAAACCCTCGGCCTCACCACGAGCGGCTTCATCCGGCTCCGCACTGCCTTCGAGGCCGCGGCCCCGGTCCACGTGAGCATCAAGGGATCGACCGATCCGATGCTCGTATTCGTCAATGGCAAGCTCGTGCCTGAGTTGTCCGGCATCGCGAAAGAGCATGACGCCGATATCACCCCCCTGGTCACCGCGGGAGCGAACCGTCTGGACGTGCTGGTTGACGTGCTTCCGCGCGCCGATGGCGCCGCCGGTCTGCGGGGCGCGAAGCGGCTTCCCGAGATCGTCCTCTCATCGGCCCAGGGCCATGTCCCCATCCCCGTGTGGCAGGTGTACGCCGGGCTGTCCGGCGAGGCCGACGGCTGGGCTCAGCTCGACCTGGACACGAGCCGGTGGCACCTGCTTCGATTCGGTGCCTGGCGGACGCAGGGGCGGGAACTGGCCGACGTCACAGGGGTTGGGTGGTACCGGGTGCCGTTCGGCACTCCCCGGCTGGGCGAATGGCGCGTGCCCTACTACCTGACCGTCAGCCTTCGGGGCGCGGCCGTCCTCTACCTGAATGGCAGCCGATACGCGGAATGCAACGGGAGCGGCGCATATCGGATGGCGCTGTCGTCACCACCACTGCAGACGGAAGCGGAAAACGTGCTGGCGGCCGCGGTATACGGCCTGACGCCCGACACCGGCATCTACGCCGTGGAGATCGCAGCCGACCGTCAGCAGATGACGCGGCGGCACGCGGTGTCGATCAGATTCTGAGCGTTGCAGGGGCCAGTAGCCCACTCCTGCGGCTGTTTCGCAGGGGTGGGGCAGTTTTGCGTAGGGCAGGGAGCGCGTCTCCTGCCCCATCTGTCATTCCGAGCTGATCCGCGTTCATCCGCGTTCATCTGCGTCTAACACAGACCCCTCCGCCTCCGCCCGCTGCCGTGCCATCACGCTGTGATATCTCCCATAGCCGAAGTAGATCACGAAGCCGATCACCAGCCATACCACCAGCCGCAGCCAGTTCTCGGCCGGCAGCGAGAACATCAGCAGCAGGCAGAGGACGATGCCGAGAATCGGGATGAGTGGCACCAACGGAACCCGGAACGGCCGCTCGACCTCGGGCTCCGTGCGCCGCATGATCAGCACTGCGCAGCAGACCATCACGAACGCGAGCAGCGTGCCGATGTTCACCAGCTCCGCCAGCAC
>JBEKKD010000062.1:0-13288 GCA_050010895.1 Armatimonadota bacterium | reverse complement strand
GGCCGGCTTCACGGCGGGCGCAGTGGGTTTGACCTCTGGCGCGGCCGTGGCCTGCGTCGGCGTGATCTCCGGTGTCAGCGTCGGCTGCGCTGGAATCGTCTCAATCGGAGCCGTGGGGACAACTGCCGGCGCGGTAGGCGCGGCTGCCGGCGCAGCAGGCGCGGCTGTGGCCTGCGTCGGCGTGATCTCCGGAGTCAGCGTCGGCTGCGCTGGAGTCGTCTCGATCGGGGCAGCGGGCTCAACTGCCGGTGCCGTAGGCGCTGCTGCCGGGGTTGAGGGCACCGGCGACGCTTGCGGCTGAACCTGCGCACCGCCCGGTGCTGCGTTCTCGGCGGCAAACGCGCAGCATGCCGGCGCCAGCAGCAGACAAAGGCAAAGCAGTGGCATCAGTGCCCGGACCGCGTCCCTGCTCCGGCCGGAGTGGCCCAGGATATGGATAGGCGACGCCACACGCGCCCCCGCTACGAGCTGTTTCCTCAACGTTCCCGCTCCTCCAGATAATGGCCCGGGGGGTCTGACATGCTTGATATGGAGCGACCCCTCGCGTAGCCGCTCGAGTCTCTCTCCGGCCTGGCGCCCGTGAGGATGATAGGTACGGCGCGAACGCTCCCACCTGTCATGACGACAGGTACGGCGCGAGCGCCTCCCGCAGCTGGCTGCGAGCCCTGAACAGGCGTGACTTGACTGCCTTCTCCGAACAGCCGAGCACCTGGCCGATCTCCTGGTACGATAGCCCCTGCACGTCCCGCAGCACTATCAGCTCGCGAAGGTCGGGCCGGAGCGAGAGGAGACACTTCTCCACCTGGCCCTGGAGTTCCTTGGCCTCCACCCGCTGATGGGGCTCCTGGCTCGTGTCTTCGATCTCCCGGGAAGGCGAGCCGCCCTCCGGATCTGCCGGGCTGTCCAGAGAGAAGGAGTGCACCCGGCCGCGGTGCTGTTGTTGCCGGAAATAGTTCTTGCATAGATTGAGTGCGATGCGATACAGCCAGGTGTACGGGTGGGCGTCTCCTCGAAAGCTGTCGTACGCGCGCAGCGCCCGCACGAAGGTATCGGCAGTCAGATCGGTGGCATCCTCGTAATCGCCGACGAGCCGGTACACGAGGTTGAAGATCTTCTGCTCGTACGCCTGGAAGAGATCATCGAAAGCCTCGGTCACCGGATGGCCGTTGCGCTCACAGTCCTGCGCTGGACGCTCGTCCACTGAGGGCCACCTGTCTTGCGCTTTCAAGGGAATCGCACCCGTCGTGCTTTGCGACTCGTCGCGCACCGCGCGCGCCGGGAATCGCGTTTCCAGAGGGACCGCAGTCCAAACGCGCTGCAATCCGTGGAGCACGACGCGTGCCGGGAATCGCGTCTCCACAGAGCCTCCTGCCCAGCGGGCGTCGCCGAAGTGGCCCAGGTGGCCGCCATACACCACGGTTTCCCCGCCGCCTTCAATTCGACACGCGGACAGGCGCAAAGTTTCCCATCGAGTCTAGCATATTTGCCTGCCAGCGACAATCAGCGTCTGCGGCGGCTCCTGAGGGAACGCCGCAGACGCTCACCAAAACCTCGATGCGCGAGGAGCGTCAGAATGGGAAGAACCCCTGCGCTTCCCAGAGCACTCTGTCGATCGGGTTGAACCCCCAGCCGAATGACCACCGAGGCGTAACCTCATACGTGATCGTCAGCGATCGGCTCTCCACTCCGCCCAGCGGGCCCATATACGAGATCAGCACTCTGCGGAAGACTCGCTCTCCCACCCGCAATTGCACCGGTCCTTGGAGCCCGACCGCGAAGGAAAGCTGAGGGCTTGCCGGTGACAAGCTTCCAAGCGTCGGGAGAGCGAATCCCGTCACCTGACTCCCCAGAGTGCTGACGGAGCCGGGGTAGGAGAGCAGGCGGGCGATGTCTTGCGACTGGGCGCCGATGGCCGGCGAGATCACCGGTCCTGCCAGCAGCGCCATCACGTAGGCCTCGTCGAGCGGAGGAATGGAAACCGCGTTCAGGGAGTACCCCAGTTGGCTCCCCGGCGTTCCGGGCGAGTTCGCTTCCGGAGGAGGCGGGAAGACCTGCCCGATCGGGTTCAGAGACACGTAGTAATCGCCGATCCGGCCGTCTGCTTCCGCGCTGATCCACACATGCGGCGGCCTTGCCGCCGTCGGCCTTCCTCCCCCCCCCCATCCTGCGCCCGGGCGCATGGCTATCAACTGGCCGCTCGCGCTCCCACTTGGCAGCACGATGTCCCTCAACTCCTGCTGATGGGTCAGCGTCACCTTCGCCACGCCGCTGCGGAGCGTGAGCGCGCCGTTCGGGAACGAAAGCGTGCCATTGTGACTATGGGCTTCGCCCTCGAGGATAATCCCCTCCGGAGTGGCTGGTCCGCCGACATACAGGTAGCCCCCTGGGTCCACTCTGACTTTTGTCGGCCGGGACCCCGCGCCATAGCGGAATTCAACGCTGTCTCCCACCTCCACCCGGATGCGCAGATCGGGCGCAAAGGGCATACCATTCCCCGCCGCTGGCAACGCCGATGGTATTGCCAGCGTTGATCCAGACAGGACAATCGGCCGGCTCTCCGGTGGGGGGCCGGCCGAAACATGATATGCGCCATCCTCGGACCGCCACCAGAAGGTCCCGGTCTCATCGTAGATGTCTTCAAGGAGCCCATCTACTGTCGCCGCCTCGCGGGACAAGCTCACCGTCCCTGTGACGTCCCCCTCGATCGCGATATCGGCGCCGGACTCCGCCATGATTTCCGCCACCGCGTCGGCGATGCTCGCATCCCGCACCTGAACGCTCACTCCGCCGGATCCGACAGGTGCTGTCTCCTCGGCGGCGACCGCCGGCATGGAAGCCATTTCCGGCGTAGCGAGCACGAGCCTGCCGGTTACCGGGGCGTTTCGCAGCGCCAGGGTGCCCGTGACTTTGCCCTGTATCATCCCCGGAATGCTTAGCTCCAGGCCGTTCAGATCCGCCGTGAAGTCGAAGTGGTTCCGCTGCCAGTCGGCAAGCGAGAAGTGCACAAACTCGGCTTCTCCTTGGATCGCCAGCTTGCCCGTCGCCGGGCTATCGCGCAGCCCATCGCGCGGCGATGCTCCCGGCGCCGGTAGCTCTCTGCTCAAGATCAGCTTGTTCCCGCGCAGATAGAGATTCGCGTCGAAGTACAGTGGCTGCGGCATGCCCTGCACGGGCGCAAATCTCCCCCGCTGAATCTCCAAATCCACGGTGGCGTTCTCGGGCAAGTCGAGGGGTATGCTGACAGTGCCGGTTGCCAGCATGGGGAAATCGCTGAATTTCACGCTGTCGATGGTTATCACTCGGTCGCGGAGAAGAATCGGGTATGCCAGCACGTTCTCGAAATGCAGGGGGCCGAGGGTCAGGTTCTCCACTAGCGCATCGCCCCTGAGTTCGGGATTGTCAATCGTGCCGCCGACGTCGAAGTCCAGGGTTGCCGTGCCTTCCAGCGCCAGCCCGTTGAGGTCGGCCACATACTGCAGCCACGGGCGCAGCAGCTTGAGATCGACGTTGCCTGACTCGAACCTGAGCGATATCGGCGCCTCCGTCGATAGCTCACCGGAGAGCGACGCATATGCCGGCCCCTGGCTCGCCCGCAGATCCAGACCCACGCGCTGCAGCAACGCTGTCCTGTGATCCTCCAGACGCAGCACCGCGCGCACCGTTCCCGTGATCTCCTCGATCTGCTGGTTGCCGAATGCGAGTTGGCTCACCGAAACATCTGCCTGCGCATATGGTTCGTCAGCCGTCCCGGTGACCCTGATATTCGAATCCAGCAGGCCCCCGAACGGCCGCGGTATGAGGAAGTAGGGCGAGTGCCAGGGAATCTGTACACCCTCTCGCGAGAGACGCCAGTCCGCGCGATCGACGAGCGACTGGATCGTCAAGACATCGACCTTCTGCAGGCCGACGGTGAGGTCGTTCGCCACTTTCGGCTGGATGCCGATGGTCCCGTAGACGGCAATACTGCTGCCCCCCTGCCACAGCGTCGCGCCGCCGCTCGGCTTGTCTATCTGCAATGCCCCATTCGCGTAGTGACCGGATATGTTGATGTCGTTGAAGGAGAGCCCGTTGACGGCAATATCATCGGCGGTCACACTGAAATCCGCGCGCGGCGCGCTCAACTCCCCCCAAAGGGTGCCATGAACCTTCGCCTTTCCCGCTATCTCCAGCCCATATCGCTTCCCGAGCTGTCCGACCAGGTCGCCCAGCTCGACTTGGCCTCCGGACACCGTGTAAAGCGTGCCTGTGGGCGTCTCTTCCGCCGACAGCCTGAGATGGGTGAGGGCTTCGGTGACGTCCAGTCTCTCGATTGCGAACCGTCCCGCTCGGTACCGGACCCTCCCCGTGCCGGAGGGAATGGTGGCGTGTGTCGTCACAGCCGAGACACTAGTTAGCTCGATCACCATCGCCGGGTCACCGGCCGTACCCGATAGCTCCACCGAGCCGCTGGCCGAGCCACTGGTCAGGAAGAGCGCGTACGGGGCTGGTATCCACGTCCCAGGCGCCACATTCTCGAACGTGAAACGCCCTGAGATCGGCGCCTCCTGCTTCAGCCGCTGCCACTCCCGTATCTCCAGCGCGCCAGCGGCCGCGCCGTGCGCGAACCGCGCAGTGATGCCGTTCACGATCACACGTTGCATCGTGATGTCGAACGCGGCATCCACAAACTCAAAGGCCCGGCCTTGTATCAGGCCAGGCCCTAGCTTCACCGTGCCCGAGGAGCGGACCCCCCGAATCGGCCCCGATGCCCGTATCGTGAGCGGAAACCGCCCATTGAGCTGCGACTGCCCGAGCGCACCGGTCAGCGCGGAAAGATCGAAGCTCGCGAAATCCGCGTCAAGGGTGTACCTGTCCGGGAGCTTGACGCTCGCCGAGAACTTGCCTTCGCCCAACGGCCCCTTGATCCGGCCATTCCGGATGACGGCGTTCCGATCTGAATAGTCGACCTCCCCCGTCAGCTCCCCCAGACGCAGCCCGCGCGTGACCGCGTTCTTCACCGTGAACCGCCCGCGCACCGCCTGCCCGTGATCCAGGTTGGCGTCTCCCGTGAACGATGCCGTTCCCTCCAGCGCGAGCCCCTCGATGCCGACCATCTTCATGAGATCCGCGACCGGGACGTCGACGAGACTGAAGCTCACAGCCGTCACCGGCTCCGTGCCCTTCTCCCACTGGACGTTGATGTTGGCGTTGAGCTGCCGAGGGCTTCCGTGAGCGTGCAGGTTCTCGAGCCGCAACTTCCCCTTCGTGTACGTGAAATCGGAGACCGCATCGTGCCACGGCACGAGGTGGAACTTGAGCACCCTGATCCGCCCGCTCCCCTTCACCGTCGGGTCGGCCGCCGGGCCGGTCGCATGTCCCTCGATCGTAAGCGGCGACGGCAGCGCCAGCGTCACCGGCAGCAGCAGTGACGGCATGATCTTCTTCAGCTCAGGGTACCGCAGATCCCATGTCTTGAAGGTGACGTCGAGCTGTGGACTCCGGATGTCCGAGACCGTCCCACCCGCCTCGAATGGCGCGCCTGAGCATGTGCCCGACATCGTGCCAAGCTTCAGGTCGCCATCGACGAACTGCACTGTTCCCTTGACGTCCTTCAGGGGCCTCTTCAGCCACGGAAACTCGACCTGAGCAGCTGTAACTTCCGCTTCTCCCGACGCGCCCGCGCCCAGTCTCTGAGGCGTCTCGGGGGTGAGCGTCAGCTTGCCCGTGATGTTCGCTCGACCCGCCGATACCTTCATAAACCTGATCTTGGGCAGACGGGCGAACGCGTAGCCCATGTCGAGGTCCGAGACTTTGCCCGACATGTCCGCCGTCTTCGCACCCGAATCCGCCGTCCCGGAGGCATCCAGTGAGCCGAAGGAGTTGTCCGATCCCCTCGCGTGCACGGTGAAGCTCACCTGCCCCGGGCCCGGTCGCTGAACGTTCAGATCGACGTCTTGGATGGTGGTGGTCGCGCCGCGAGCCTGATCGACAACCGTGACCCGGCCCTTGTCGATGATGATGTCACCCGTGAACCGCGACGGCCCCCTCGGGCGCTTCCTCAGCAGGTCTTCGATGCTCCACCGATTGGAGACATCGCGAACAACCGTGATCTCCGGTCTGCGCAATGTGATCGCGCGCAGCGAGGATGCTGCCGTCGAGGGTGACAGCAGGCTGAGCGGGCGGCCCAGTCGCACCGCCGCCTCCGGAGCGATCAGCAGCACCGAGCCGTCCTTGTTACGAATGACCAGCTCGCGGATGACGACCTGGCCGGTCGGGCTGAGGCTGACGTCGCCGATCGAGACGGCGCGGTCGGTCTGACGGATGAGCTGCTCGGCGATGCTGGCCCTGAGCTGGCGTCTCAGCGGACCTGCGCGCCACGAAAAGGCGATAACGACCAATATCACCAGCAGTAGTGCTATGTATGGCAGTAATCTGGCTATTCGTCGCATCGATTAGATTCGGATCAGAAGGAATCGTAGGGCAGTCGGGCTCGCCCATCTCCCCAGGCTATATGCCGTATTCTTCCCCGCTCTATTCACGGCTGAACCAGGTCAGCCGCGTGATACGAACTTCTGACCAGCGGTCCGCTCATTACGTACGCGAACCCCATCCGCCTGGCCTGCTCCTCAAAGCCTACGAAGGCCTCTGGCGGAACGTAGTCCACAACGGGAAGGTGATCGCGGGTGGGCTGGAGGTATTGACCAATGGTTACCGCGCTCACCCCTGCATCGCGCAGATCGCGCAGCAATTCCGCGACTTCCCTTTCGGTCTCGCCCAAGCCCACCATGAACCCGCTCTTGATCACCATCTGTGGCGCGCGCTCGCCCGCCGCGCGCAGCACCGTCAGCGACTGCGCGTAATCCGCTTCCGGCCGCACCTGAGGATAGAGCCGGTGCACCGTCTCCATGTTATGGCCGAACACTGCAGGCGCGGCAACCAGGGCGGCATCAAGGGCTTCGAGGTCGCCCCGAAAATCGGGCACGAGAACTTCGACACCGGCGGCGGGCAATAGTTGCTTGACCGCGCTCACCGTCGCCGCGAAATGCCCCGCACCCCCGTCTGGGAGGTCATCCCGCGTCACCGACGTGATCACGACGTAGCGCAGACCTAACGCCTTCGCAGCCAGCGCCACCCTCATGGGCTCATCGGGATCGAGCGACTGGGGAACGCTGTGGCGCACCGCGCAGAACCCGCAGTTCCGCGTACACGCATCACCCAGGATCATGAACGTCGCATTGCCGCTGCCGAAACATTCGCCGACGTGCGGGCACCGAGCGCTCTGGCAGACCGTGTTGACACCCGATGCCGCGAGCCGCCGACCCATCGTCGCCAGTTGATATGCCTTCGGCGCCGCCGGCCTGAGCCAATCTGGCAGGCGTTTGCTCATGCCCGCGGCTCTCCCACAACCGCGGCGGCGGTCAGCGCACAGAGCGCCAGCGACCCCCATACCAGCGGGTGGAATGGATGAAGAGAGAGGGCCTGCCTGAGTTCCAACACGGCGCCCTCTGCCTCTCCCCGGCGCAGCAGCGCCCGGCCGAGCCGGCAGTGCGCCCACGACAGCCGCCGCCGCGCGATTCCGCGCAGCACCCCGAGTCCTGGCGAACGCGCTATCGCTCGCCTGATCACTTCCGCCTCCCAGCCCCGGAGCGCCGTATCATCGCGGCTCCGCTGGTCGCTATGAAGGCGGTAGATTGTCAGCGGCGCCCGTAGCCGGGCCATCTTCCACCGCTGCGAGATCCGCAGCCACAGGTCCCAATCTTGCGCCAGAGGAAGCGATTCGTCGAATCCTCCGGACTCGTCCAGGCACCGCCGCCATACCACCGCGCTCGACAGACAGAGACGATTCGCGCGCAGCAGCGCCGACCGCGACACCCCACGGATACCGGTGGTGGGTCCAACCATCGCCGCGCTCACGTCCGGCGCTGCCATCCGCAGACATCGCGTGCCCAACGCTCCGATCTCCTGCCGCGCCGCCAGCCATTTCACTTGCTGGGCCAGCTTCCTTGGGTGCCATACGTCATCGTCATCCAGGAAAGCGACCAGATCCCCTGCTGCCGCTCGGATCCCTGTATTCCTGGCGGCCGCGGGTCCACGGCACGGGCCAGGGAGGACGGTCACCGCGACAGACCCGGGCCATGTAACCGTCCGCAGCGCCTCTGTCGCAACACCCGCCGCGCCGTCATCCACGACCACTACCTCGTCCGGCGGGCGCGTCTGTGCGAGCACGCTCTCAACTGCCTCGATGAAAAACCGCGGCCGATTGCATGTCGGGATGACGACGCTCACCGTCGGGGTATCCGGCATGTCCATCTCCCACCCCATGGACTCGATGCTGATTTCGTAGGGCAGGAGCGTCTCTCCTGCCGCGTTCCCGCCCGCGCTGTTCCGGCCGAGGTCGCCCGCTCCTCAACTCTCCGCCTCCGCCCCACAGGAATGACAGACGGACCTCTGCGCCCTCTGGCGGCTCGTTGCGTTGGCGCTTCAGTTGCCGGCGCCCCTGCGCCCAGTCGTCGGGGGCGGCCATCGCATTCCGTATTGAAGCATTCCGTATTGACTTCTCCTCACTCCCACGATACGGTTATGCCATGCGAAGGTATCTCGCCGTTGCTGCATTTATCGTCACTGCATCTTCCATCGCCGGCTGCGCCCGCGGCCCTGCGAACAAAGAGCGCGCTCAGGCGCTCGCCTCCTGGCTCGGCCGGCAATCGTATTCCTCCTACGCCATGTTCCGACATCGCAGCCAGACGCCCCATGAGCCGCTCAGTCCCGATGGCCTGACCCTCGGCAGTCCGAACGTCTTCGCCGCTATCGGCTGCAATCCGAAAGACGTCATGGCCCTGGACGTCTTCTGGGCCGATAGGCGCACCGCGCGGCCGTTCAGCAAACCAATGACGGTCTCCGTCATCCGCGATGGCACCGAGCGCGCTGCCGCCGACTTCGGCGAGCAGTCACTCCGCCGCGTCCGCCATACGTCCATAGCCGTCTCGGAGATCGAAGAGGACGGCCTCACCGTGACATCCGTCGATTTTGCCCCGATGGGAAGCGATGAGAGCTTCCTCGTCCGGTGGTTCCTGGTCCGGAACACCGGCACGGCCGACCAGCAACTGAGGCTGAGGTTCAAGGTCGGCGCACCCGGTGATTGGAAGCGCGGCAGTCGCGGCGCCTGGGTCCGCGAGGGCTTCGCTTTCGTCTCAGACGCGAAGCTGGCCAAGTCTGATGAAACTCTCGACGCGGTTATTGGGCGCGTCCCGGCCGGGCAGGCGGGCTCCGCCGCGCTCCTCATCGTTGCCACCAAGGATGCGAAGGCGCTCGACCAGGCCACCGCCAGAGCCAGGACCTCCCTGAACGACCCCGAGCGCCTGCTCGAGGCGACGAAGTCCGATTGGACCAAGTGGTGCGAGCGCGCATCTTTGGACAGCGAGGATCAGCGCACCGATGACTTGATGGACTCTCTCCTCTGTCTCGTCCGCAGCCACATCGGCGCCGACGCCATCCACACTGGCTCGCTCCGCTATCCCCACAACCGCGCCTGGGTCCGGGACAGCTATTGGGTCCAGCGCACGCTGCTCGACCTCGGCTACACTGATGAGGCGAAACTCAACCTTGACTTCCTCCATCGCGCCTGGAAGACATCCGGCATCGCCTCCTGGTATGAGATCCCCAGCGGCAAGTCACAGGCCTACGGCTACACCGCTGTCGAGCTGCCTCACTATCTGACGCTCATGGTGCACGATGCTGAAATGGCCGGCGCTGTGGACGGCAGGTCATACTGGGATATGGTCAAAGACTGTCTCGACAAGGCCGCTGTCCCCGATAGCGGCCTCCAGCCCATGAACGGTGACGAGACTTGGCTGCTCGCCTCGCCCGTGTGCGATCTCGATGATCTCATTGACAATTCCTGGCTGCTCATCGCCTCCGCGGAGTACGGCGCGAAGCTCGCCGAACGGGCCGGCGACCCGGCCCGCGCCGCGCGCTACGGCTCGCTCGCCTACCGCGCGCGTCTCGCCCTCACGAAATACGAGCCCGGTACCGGCGACCCGCCCTGGTACGGCATCGGCCGCGCCGGCGACGGATCTCTGGACTTCTCCCTCTGCCCTGAGATATTCGCCCGCGCTATCATTCTCGACGTCCTGCCGCAGGACGACCATTACCTGCGTAACGGCCTGATGGCGAGCTGGGACCGGCTGCAGTACGATCGCGGCATCCGCGCCCACTCCCGCAGCGCCACCATAGACGGTGGGGCTCCCGGTTACGTGCTGGCCGCCGCGTCACAGGCCGGACTGCCCTTCACCAGCGACCTGGCGAAGCGGGTCCTGAGCTTCGCATCCGCCACCGGCAATGTGTGGGAGTTCCACGACCTGTACGACCCTGCATGGGGCGGCGAGAAACGGCGCCTTTGGGATTCAGCGGTGGTGCTGATGGGTCTGGCACACACCTACTTCGACGTGCAGCCCAACGGCGGCCACGGCCGGCTCTTCCGCCGTCCGGCAGTTGAGCCCGAGGCCGCTGAAGCCCCGCGCGCGCTGTTCAACTCCGAGAACGCGGAAGCCCTCCTCGCCAACACCGGTGGAGCGCTCATCCTCCAGGACCAGTCACCCGAGCACGCAGCGCGCATCGCCCGCGAGCTGATACGCCAGCGCAACCGTGCCTACGCCATCGGTAACTACACCGGACAGCCCCCGGACGATCACTCCGCCATCATCGTCTCGCGGAGTACACCCCCCGACGGCTGGATAGCAGGCCCCGGCTACTGGCTGAGAGGCTGGAGCGGCCCCCCGCAGCTCTGGGTGCTGAACCGAGGCGATGCGTTCCTCGACACCGATCCTCTGCTCTTCGACCTGCTCTCACTGCTCGCGCCGCAGCGGGAGAAGCCGCTCCCCTTCCCTGATGCGAGCTTCGATCTCGTCTCGCGCTGGGGAGCGCAGCCACGTGGCGAGGCCGAGATGACCTTTGTCTCGGCAGGTGAGCAGAAGAGAGACCAACTGACGCTCTCCGGCGATCACTCCACCGCGAAGTTGGCTCAGGCGCAGGTCGATGTGCAGGTGGCGTCCGGAGAGAGCAACACGCTCAAGCTGACCGTCACCGCCGCCGGCGACCGGACCGCGCAGTCAGAGCTTGCAGTCATCTTCCCCGCGGGATGGTGGCTCGTCTACGCACGCGACATGACCGGCAAATGGGACCGCGTCAACGACCCCGTCACCGAGGTCCGGCTCCCCGACGGCCGCATCCGGCTGGTCTATGACTTCCGTTCCGGCAAAGACCCCGTCAGCCTCACCTTCAATCTCGCCCAGTTGCGCGTCGTGGGGCAATAGTCCCTCAGTTATCCGTACACCCCATACCTCCGCACCAGCTCCGCCACCTTGGCGTACAGCGTGAAGCTCACTTGCGTTCCGACGGAGTGATCGGAGTGGAACACATACCCTCTCGGCGACGACATCCCGATGGCCAGCTTCGTCCGCACTTCGTTCTCGGTGACTGATTCGTCCACATCGTCATACCAGGTGCGCACATCCACTCCGCCCATCAGCGCCACATGCTTCCCGTATTCCCTGACTATGTGCGCCAAGTCCATGCCCGCCTTCACCTCGAGCGGCTGGATGCAGTCGAATCCGGCCTCAATCAGCATCGGCATGAGATCGAGCACGCGCCCGCAGGAGTGCAGCACCACAGGCAGATCGTGCGCATGGAAGAAATCGCAGAGCTGCATGTGATACGGGAAGAGCTGCTCCCGATATGCCTTCGGTGAGAACAGCGGCGCGTTCCGGTACCCGAGATCATCCCACAGCCACGCCCCGTCAAAGTCGAAGCCCCGGTCGAAATGCAGCTGGGCCATCCCGATGATCACGTTCGCGTCGTATTCGTACATCTCACGCACCCAGCCGGGATCGTCGGCAATGGCCATGAGAGCCCCCTCGACGCCGACCTTCCGCCATGTCGCCTCATAGCCGGGCACCGCCGAGATGCACAGGAACTTCTCCTGCTTGCGGATGGCATCGTGTGAGGCCTTGACGCTGTCCCAATCCACGCGGCCCGGGTCAGCGGTCAGCCTATGCTTCTCCCTATCCCAGTCGGCACGCGACTTGATGGCGAAGTCGAGCAGCTCCGGCGTGGAGCGATGGTCGCGGTGGTCCTTCTTGAGCACGCCCCAGTTATCGCGCACCATGATGTAGTCATCGGTGCGTTCCACGACTTCATACGCGTAGCCGAACGAGTTGTCGACGCCGATATGCCGGATCTCGGTGTCGAAGTAGTCATCCGCCGACACCTCCGCCGGCAGCCCCTCCTGTCGCCACCTGTTAGCCGTTGCCTCCCAGAACGCCTCATACAGCGGCACCCGATCGGGCCGCTGATGCCGCATCGCCTTGCTCACTCTCTCCCGAGACGTCATGCCCGTTCCTCTATGCTCGACATTGTCATCCTGAGTGACCTGTCCTACGAAGCTTCAGTCGCTTCAGGCGACCTCGGCGAAGCGCGTAGGGCAGGAGCATGTCTCCTGCCCCTTATTGCTCACCGTTACGTAATCCCCAGCCAGTCCAGCGTGTTCTTCGTGAACACCCGTTCCATCGTCTCGTCGGAGCACCCGCACTCGTTCAGGATCTCCCGATCCATCTGCAGGTTCCCGCTCAGGTCATCCGGAGACTCGGCGTTGAAGCAGTCGCTCCCATAGATCAGGTTCCGGTCGCCGAGATAGGCCAGCGCCTTCCGCACCGCGTCGACCTTCCAGATCCGCGGCGCGCCCGAGGTGATATCCACGAACACGCGCCAGTTGTCTTTCTTGTATCCACCCGCGGCCCGGAATTTCCCGCACACCGCGAAGCACTCATCCGTCCATGGCCAGCTCATGTGCGCCATCGCGAACTTGATGTTCGGGTAGTGCAGCATGATCTCGTAGAACGCCGGCCGGCAATACTGCGACGTATCGCTGGTTCCCCAGAGAATCCCGGTGTGGAATAGCATCGGCTTCTTGTAGCCGTCGATCTTCTTGTAGCAGGCCTGCGCCCGCTCATCCGCCGGATACCAGTGGTTCGGGATCATCTTCACGCCGCGTAGGCCCTTCTCGCCGAGGGCGTAGTCGACCCCGGCCTCCGCATCCGGCAGCGTCGGCTCGATCCACGCGAACCCGATCAGCCTCTCCGGGTCCGCCTTCGCCAGCTTCGCGATATCGTCGATGATCTTCTTGTGCGGCTCCTTCTCAGCCTTCGCCACCTCGCTCCGGTGTGGCGGTACCGCAAACAGTACTACTCGCTCGAGCCCCACCGTGTCCATCGCCTTCAGGATCTTGTTCCCGTCCTCGGTCCCACGAGTGTGG
>JBEKKD010000061.1:0-13307 GCA_050010895.1 Armatimonadota bacterium | reverse complement strand
CCAAGCCCTCGATCTGGAGATCCCCACCATGGGCCTGCGCCAGGCCGCGAGCGATCCGTAGACCCAGGCCACTGTGCCTGCCTCCCGGGGTACGAGATGCATCGCCCCGGTAGAACGCGTCGAACAGATAGGGGAGGTTCTCGGCGGGGATTCCCCGGCCGGTGTCGCTGACGATGACAGTGACGGGGTCTCCGGGCTCCACCGTCACGCGCACCTCGGCTCCCGTCCCGGCGTGGCTGATCGAGTTATCCAACAGGTTGTCGAAGACCTGCGCCAGCCGGTGCGGATCGCCGGAGACCATGACTGCAACGCCTTCGGCGGGGGGGTGGAGGCGGATGCCGGCGCTTTCCTCCGCCTGACTGTGCCGACGGAGGCAATCCGCGAGGGCGATGCGGAGATCGATGGGCGCGGGATGAAGCGGGAACTCGTCGAGGTCGAGGCGCGCCAGCTCGATCAGGTCGTTCACCAGACGCTCCATCCGTTCGGCGCTCTCGACGATGGCGCGGATGGCGCGCTCCGTTCTCTCCGGGCCGGCGGCGACGCCGTCGCGCAGCGCCTCCGCCATCGCCTTGAGGGTGGCGACCGGACTGCGGAGTTCGTGCGACACATCGGCGAGCAACTGCTGGCGCCGGCGACCATCGGCCTGGAGTTCGCGGACCTGATCGCCGATGCGTTCGGCCATGCGATTCATGCTGGCGGCCACCTGCCCGAATTCGTCATCGCCTGCCACCGGGACTCGATGATCGAGGTCGCCTGCCCCGAGCGCTCCCGCTCCTCGCGCCAGCATGGCAAGGGGGCGCGTGAACCGGCGGCTCAACCAGATGCCAGCGGCGACCGACAGGAGGAGGCCGACGAGCAAGTTGACGGCGCTCGGCCCGCCGAGGAAGGACCTGGGAGGGGGAGGCGGTCGATGTCCGGCGCCCTGCTCGCCGCGGCCGGGCGGCGGCCCGCCGGGGCCGCGGTCTCCCGGCCTGCCCTGTGGGGGTGGTGTTGGTTCAGCGCCGGGCCCTCGACCCCGTTCGATCACCTCGGCCGGTTGCCCGGGCGGCGGCCCACGACGCAGCACACCCAGGCGCATCATCTGGAAGATCACCGCTCCGCCAACCAACCAGGTCAGCACGACCACCACGACCATTGTGAGCGTCAATCGCGCGCCGACGCTAAACCTCGGGGCGGAAGGCATAGCCCACTCCTCGGACCGTGACAATGGGACACGGGTCCGTGCCGGATTCGGTCAACTTCCCCCGCAGTCGGTAGACGTGCGAGTCGACGAGCCGGAGGTCACCGGAGAAGTCATCTCCCCAGACGAGGTCGGCGAGTTGCTCGCGGGATAGCACGATCTCGGGGCGTCGGGCGAGGGTCACCAGTATGTCGAACTCGAGCGCGGAGAGCAGCACTTCCTTTCCCTGGACGAGCACTTTGCGCTGCTCCGGCAATATCTCGATCCCGGGGAAGAGGAGGCTGACGCCGCCGGCCTATCCGCCGCGGCGCAGCAGCGCCTTGACCCGCGCAACGAGCTCCATCGCGCCGAAGGGCTTCGTGACGTAGTCATCGGCGCCGATATCGAGGGCGCGGACTTTGTCCACCTCCGCGTCTCGCGCGGAGAGCATCAGCATCGGCACCTTCGACTCTTTCCGGATGGCCCGACAGAGCTCGAAGCCGTCCATGCCCGGCATCATGACGTCGACGATGACCACGTCCGGGCGATCCGCACGGAACGTCTCCAGAGCCTTCTCGCCATTGGCGACCCGGGTGGCGCGGAACCCCTCGGCCTCCAGGTACCAGCTCACGGCCTCCGTGAGTTTCGGATCGTCGTCCACGATGAGGATGTGGGGGGTCATCGCTCTCTGCCTCTGTGCCGGCCGGGGTTCCGCGCGCCCATGATACTCATCACTCTCGGTCGCGTCAAAAGTCTTGCGTCCCTTGCGTCCCTCGCATCGTGCCTATCCCGACGGGACGAAAGCTCGCGCGATGTAGACGGCCATCTGATCCCGGGTCACCGCGCTCTCGGGCCGATAGTCTCCATCGTAACCGTTCACGATCTGATGGGCCTCGCAGTACTCGATGTGCTTGTACGCCCAGTAGTCCGTCGGCACATCGGCGAAGCTGGGCGTGCTCGGCGGGGCGTAACCTGCCAGCCCTGCGTCGCCCGTGGGAGTGACGATCGAGCGGGCGACATAGACGGCCATCTGCGCTCGATTCACTAGCTCCAACGGATGGTATCCGTCCGCGTATCCCTGGATGACGTTCTGGGCCTTCGCGTACTCGACGTACCGGTAGGCCCAGTAGTCGGATGGCACGTCCGAGAATGTCGCTGCTGCCGGGCCGGCCGGCACTGCAGCATCGCCGCCGGCCAGCGCCCGCGAGAGATAGACGGCGATCTGGTCCCGAGCGACTGCTGCATCAGGATGGTAATCGCCGTCGGGATAGCCGCTGATGATCCCCGCGTCGAAGTCGCATTCGATGCCGCTGTACGCCCAGTTGTCCCAGTTGACATCGTCGAATAGCGGCAGGAACGCGTACCCGGTGGCACTCTGGTCGACCGTGGTCGGGAGGCTCGGAGCGGGGAAGCTGTCGAAGCTCCCATCACCATTCACGTCTGCGAAGAACTCGGCGCTCACGACCGCGCCTGCCGTGGTTGCTTGGGGAGAGACGCTCAGAGAGACGAAGAGATCGGCGAGTCGATCGCCTGAGACGGAGGGTGCAATATCGGTGAGATCGACGGCGATCCGATGGGAGGCGCTCACGCCGAGCTGCGTCCCTCCCGACTGACTCAGCACCGGGTCTGTGACGCCCTCGGGGGCGGAGGGAAGTCCCGCGCCGCCGCGCAGCACGAGACTGCCGCGCTGCTGATCGGTCAGCCCGACCAGAGCGTACACTTCGGCCGATAGTGCGGACGGTCATCGGTATAGAGGACATCGTACACGAAGGCATTCTCGATGAAGGCGTCATAGGCGATCCAGAGGAAGCCCTTGCTGCCGGCCTTCGTGTTCGTGACGCCCCAGTCACTCCCCCAACTGTTGGCAAGCAAGAACGCGCCGGTATGGATACGCCCGTCACGGTTGTCCTGATAGGTCTTCGCGTCGTCGTAGCCGACCAGCGTGAGCGCATGCCCACCGAGATAAGGGCCACCCGGGGCGTAGAGGACGTCGCCATCGATGCCTGTGCCGCGCGGGTAGTCGTGGTAGAGGTTGGCATACATATCCACCATGATCACGGCGAGCCGTCCGTTGGCGAGGACCTGTTTCACGGCTGCAAGCCCATCCGCGGTGTGGTTCGAGATCCGGTAGAGGTTCTCTGTGCGACGGTTCAGGGCTTCGATCCATGCTGCCTCGGACGGCCATGAGGTGTAGTCGTCCACCTTGTACGGCGTGAGCGAGAGGCTGCTACAGCCGATCACGTTGAGCCTGGCCATGGCGTAGTCCAGAAATGCTCCTTCGTCGACGCCGTCGTTGAGCAATGGATACAGGAAGGCTGGGCTGCAGGTATGGGTGGAGTCGCCTCCGGAAACGTCAATGCCTTCGTCCATCGCCTGCGTGTAGGTGCTGTAGTAGTAGCCGGCGGCCCACCCGACACACGAGTTCTGGTATCCCTGATCGCCGATCGGCGGGAACCAGGGGAAGGTGCTGTTATCGACGGCGCTGGGACAACTCGCCACGGCAGAGACTTGCACACCAGGGGAAAGGCGGCGCTCTTCATTCACTCGAGCACGGGCGAGCGCGTTGGGGGCGACTCTGCGCGCCTCGATGGAGACCGCGGCGACGTACGCGCTCTCCTCGGCTGTGCCGCGACGAGCGCCGAGACCATGTGCCCACAGCGCCGCGCAGCCTCCGAGCAGCCACACCGCCGCACCAGCACATAGCACTCCATGTCGGATTCTCATTTGCGGATCTCCTCGCCGGTCAGACTCGAACTCACCGTACCCGGCGAAGATCGCGGGCCCGTGGAGGCGTCGTGGCGGCCGCATGGATTGTTGGTGGAATGGTGGCGGCTGGCGCGAAGGTGAAGGCGCGCTGTGGTCTCGCGTCTCGCGCTGCGACATTCACGAAGGATGCACTCTCCCGCCACGCTCGCTCTACCTGCCCTCCACAAGGCGTGGGTAGAGTCTGAGCACCGCGGCCATCAGGAGGCGCGTTGATGCGAGCCAGAGGCACGGGAATCGAAGAGAGAGGTGGACTACGATGAGGAACGTGGGATCGCTCGGTAGTGCTGTCCGCCGCTACCCCACATTCGCGGGAGTGGCAATCGCCCTCGCTGCGACGATGGGGCTAACCGTCGCAGCGCGCGGGCAGACCGGGCAGGCGAGCGCTCCTGGCTGGGCGCTGCTCGCCGAGGACGTGACGAAGCTTGGGATCGTCGTGATGGCCAATCAGACGGCCATCACGCAGGCCGATGCGAAGGCCGTGCTGCCAATCCTGGAGAAGCTATAGGCGCAGCGCGGCGGACCGGGGCCGGAACGCGCGGGCCTCGGGGAGAAAGTTGCTGCTGACCTGGACGCGCAGTTGCGGGCAGCGCTCTCTCCGAAGCTGCGCGCGGCCGTCGAGGCCGTCCGGCTGCTTGTCCCGGCCGCGCCACCTGAGCAGGCCGGTCGCCAACCGCGTCCCGACGGGCGCGGTGGCGGCGGTCCAGACGGCCGTGACGGACGTGGTGGTGGCCCTGGCGGCCCGGGCGGGGGAGGCCAGGGTGGTGGCATGGATGGCCCTGGTGGCCCGCACGGCCGCGGGAACGGCGGCCCGGCTGGCATGCCGGAACCGGGCATGGGACGCGGTGGAGGCGGCGGGCACGGTCCTGGCCGCGGCATGGGACCGATGCGTCCCGGGCTCTTGGGGCCGCTTGTGGACTTCTTCAGAGGCGCGACTGGGTAGCGCTCGAGCTGGTCGCTGATCCTCTGACGCAGACAGGGTCGAGGCAGTGCCTCGACCCTGTTCTCATCGACTTTGTCCTGTCTCCTACGCCGTTTCGGTCATGCCTCAGGCCAGGGATTGACGTTCCTGCGGTCCGCGAGGTACTGCGCCACCTGCTCGCGCCATGCAGCCGCGGCGTCGAAATCCACTTCCGCCACTGCCAGTCCCTCTCCGTCCTCGACTTCGGCCAGAACTCTGCCCCAGGGCGCGATGATGGCGGATTGACCGATGGATGAGTAGGCCGCGGACTCGTCAGAGGGCCCGTATCGGTTCGCGGAGAGGAACCAGACCGTGTTCTCCACCGCCCGGGCTATCCCGACGGCGCGGTACTCCTGCTGGTTGTAGCCCAACTGCACCCAGGACTCGGTAGTAAGCCAGTTCGTGGGGTGCAGAATCAGCTCCGCTCCCCGGTCGACCAGGCCGGCTATATAGCTCGGGAAGATGAAGTCATAGCAGATCGCGACCGCCACTCGAGCGAACGGCAGGTCCAGCAGGCAGGGCTGGGCGCCGGGTGCAAACTCGTCACGTTCACTGGAGAAGAGGTAGACCTTTCGGTAGATGGAGGCGACGGCCCCGGTAGGATCGATCACGACGGCTGCATTGTAGGGCATCCCGTTCGGGTTCGCCTCGATCATCCCGACGATCATCCACAGGTTGTGCTGTCTGGCCATGGCCGCGAGGCGGCCGGTAGTCGGGCCAGGAATGGGCTCCGTCAGCTCAGCCGCCGGGAGGCCGGCCAGCGCGGTGGTGCACAGCTCGGGGAAGCAGACGAGATCCGCGCCCAGTGAGCCCGCGCGCTCCGCCCAGAGGCCGATGCGCTCGAGGTTCGCCTTCTTACCGCCCGGCCTGGCGCTGATCTGTGCTGCAGCGAGTCGTGCGCGTCTCATCCTCTACTCTCCAGCGTTCCGTCGGCAGTGGAATGCCGGCCCTGCGCGGACCAGAATTCGTCGACGATGCGAGCGAAGCTGCTCTACGTCAGCGTTCAGGATACAAGCGGGCATTCCTCTCTCCAGTTCACCATCTCCCGTCTTCGTGGATGGCCACTGCACTCCTGCAGCGCGGGCTGCGACCGTCAAAGAGCCCCCGGCCGCAGGGCGGGAGCAGTGACTCAGCGAAGAGCATTGGTGTCTCCGGGCAGCGGTCAGGCCCAAGCTCCGATACACTGCGAGATATGGAGTGTTCCATGCCATCTGAGAACCTGGCGCCGAATCCGAGCTTCGAGATCATCGCTGATGGTCTGCCGGTCGGATGGGCGCCTCAGTCAGCCCGTCCTGAGATCGCGCCTGTGGTGGCCTCCACCTCCGGCCACGCGCGTTCGGGCAGTCGGTCCTTGCTGATGTCCAGCGACGGGAAGCGCGGCGCGGCCGGCCGCGTTGTCGGCACGTGCGCCGCCATCACGCCTGGGAAGGACTACCTGGTCGCCGTCCACCACCGCACGGAAAACGTGGCCAGCATCTATGAGTCGGCGTGGGCGATGCTGATATGGCGGCGGAACCCGGAGACGAAAATGATGCGGGGAACGTACCTGGACCGGATCGAGCGAGATGGAGACTGGTGGCGGCTCTCGACACGGGTGCACGCCCCGGAAGATGTGTCTCATGCGGAGATATCTTTGGGCTGCGCGGTGGGACCCGAGGGTCGCGTGTGGTGGGACGATGTGTCGCTGGAGGAGGCGCCCGCTGCTGCCACGCGTCGGGTGCGGCTGGCGACGGCCTACATACCGCATAGCCATCGTACACCGGAGGGCTGGCGCTGGGCGGTGGAGCAGGCGGGCGAGGGAAAGGCAGACGCGGTGTGCCTGGGCGAGTTGGCGGAGATCGTGCCGCCGGACCCGGCGGCGCGATCCGGCATCCCGGGGCCGGCCACCGAGGTGCTCTCGGAGCTGGCGCGCCGCTACCGCATGTTCATCATCGTCAGCCTGGACGAGTGGGTGGGGCAGCTCCGGTACAACACGGCAGCGATCATCGGCCGCGACGGCAGCATCGTCGGCCGCTACCGGAAGACGCACCTGCCGCTGGCCGAACTCGAATCCGGCACGGAGGCCGGCAACGCTTTCCCGGTCTTCGATACGGATATCGGACGCGTCGGTCTCCAGGTCTGTTACGACCACATGTACCCCGAAGTCACGCGCCTGCTGGCACTCAATGGCGCGGAGATCGTCTTCACCCCGGTGATGGGGGATGGGCGGTATGAGAATCAGGCGCATGAGGCCGTTGCTCGAGCCCGCGCCATCGACAATACCGTCTTCTACGTGACGTCGATGCGGGATGTTCCGAGCAGCCTCATCATCGACATGAGGGGCCGCGTCCTCGCCGATACCAAAGGCACGCCGGGAGTGGTGTTCGCTGATGTCGATCTCGATGAGCGGTACTATCAGCCGTGGATGTCCATCGGAGGCGAAGGCGACTTCAGGAACATCTGGCGGCGGGAGCGGCATCCGTCACTGTACCGGGGGCTGAGTGACAGTTTCGAGCGGGTATGCGGCGGCGACGACGTTCCGCGCGACGGAGCCTGAACATTCCCAGACGCCAGACTCCGCCGTGGCTAGCGCCCGAAGCGGACCACGTGTCCCTCACCTCGGTCAGCGGCACGAGCGCAGCCACTCCCCTGTGACCGGCGGCGGCAGGGCCCCGCGTGCTGGCCGCCTATACCTCGGCCATCAGCCGCTTCAGATACGCCAGGTCCTCCACCGCGAAGTGGCCGCGATCTCCCGGGCGGGGCGCCTCGATGCAGATCGGCCCCGGGAAGCTCTGCGCCGCCATCAGCCGCAGGAACTCGCGGTTGTCGATCGCGCCGTCGGCCAGCGGACAGGAGATGTGGTTCTGGTACTTCATCCCCGGCAGGAGATAGAGGTTCTTCAGGTGCAGGTACTTGATGGTGTCGCCGCACGCCGCGATGGATTGCTCCAGCGAGGGTCGGGTGGGGTGAAGTATGATGTTGCCGTAATCGAAGTTCGTGCCAACGCTGGGGCGGCCGATTCGATCCACCAGCCGGCGCGTCACGTCCGGAAGATCGTGGAGATAGCAATTGTGCGTCTCGAAGGCGAAGCCAAAGCCGATTTCGGCGGCGAGATCGCCTAACACCTGGAAGCCCTCCACGGCCCACTGCCACTGCTCTTCGCTGACCGCTGCGGAGCCGTTCCTGTTGTACTCGTGGTACTGCGCGCCCGGAGCGAGTATGCTGCCGGTCATGGTGTTGCAGACGGTGAGCGGGAAGCGCTTCGCGGCAGCGCGGTAGAAGGCGATGCACTCGTCGATCTCCTTCTGCCTGACCGCGGCGTCGCTGCTCATCAGGTTGGGACCCGGCCCGCCGAAGAGGATGTGCTTCAGACCGGCCTGTTTGGCCTCTCGCGCGATGGAGTCGAGGTACTGCTCGGGGGTCTCGTCCGCCTGCGATCGCTTTCTGCGGAACTCCACTCCATCGTAGCCCCAGGCAACGGCCAGCCGGCACATCTCCGGGATGCTCTGGCCCTGCTCGACGAAGTTCACATGAAGGATAACGGGATTGTTCATGAGCAATGTCACCTCGGCGGGATGATTTCGGGGAGAGGGGACCGGCTCCTGCTCTGAGAGGGACGGCTGCGAGATCTACCGAACCGCAGTCGCGGAAACTACCCGCTCCACAGCCATAGGGAGGATATGCGATGGACATCAGCGGCAAGGTTGCGATCATCACCGGGGCGGGGCGCGGCATCGGGCGCGAGCTTGCCACAGCTCTCGCCCGCAAGGGCTGCCGGGTGGTGGTGGCCGCACGGACGGAGGCGCAGCTCAGGGATGCCGAGAGAGAAATCCTCTCTGCCGGCGGGCAAGCGCTGGCCGTTCCCGTAGACCTCGCTCGCGCGGGAGCGGTGCAGCACCTCGTGCAAGCAGCCCTGGACCGGTTCGGGACCATGGATATCCTCATCAACAACGCGGCCGTGCTGCACTCCACCGCATTCCTCGATGTGGCCGAGGAGGAATGGGACACGGTGATGGCCGTCAATCTGAAGGCGCCTTTCCTGCTGAGTCAGGCCGCGCTGCGGATCATGAAGGAGAAGCGGGCAGGGCACATCATCAACATCTCCTCCACCGCAGCGCTGGAGGTCCCCGCCTCGCTGACCACATACGGCACGTCCAAGAAGGCACTGATCGGTCTCTCGGAGGCGCTCTACAACACCGCCAAGGAGTATGGGGTGAAGGTGAGCCTGATCTACCCGGGGATGACCGATACCGAGATGCTGCGGGCACTGAACCCGCCGGTCGATCCGAGCCATTGGATGCAACCGGAAGACATCGTGGGGTGCGTTATCTTCCTGCTGGAGCAGAGCGACCGGGTGACGGTCAGGGAGATCGTTCCCTGGGCAGCCAAGCACGACCAGATCTGACAGCGCGTGTCGAGACGAGATGGGGCCACCGCGAGCGCCTCTGCGCTCCGCGGCCGTCAGTCCAGCGTCACCATGATGCCGATCTTGGTCACCAGCCCGACGATGTCCCACAGCAGCGCGCCGAGCACATCTCCCATGATGATGCCCATGAACAGGGGGCGGAAGCGCACGTATCCCCTCAGCCCGGCGTAGCGCACCGTCATCGTCCTGTAGAGCCATCCCAGGAAGAGCGAGAACCAGAGGTTCCGGGTTGCGTAAGATGTGCCCATGACCAGGCCCAGCGGATGGACCGGCCACCAGATGAAGGTGAGTCTGAGCCAGGAGGTCACGGCCACGGCAGCGGCTCCGACCAGCATCCACAGGTATTCCATACCCGCGGGACGCGATGGAGTCTCCAAGCGGGAGGCGAGCTCCGTGAAAAACTCACGCGGGAGGCCGGTGAGAGTTCCGTTGCGATCCACGACGAGCGCGCCGAGCTTATAGAAGGTGAAGAGGAAGACCGGTATCGTGACCAGCAGCGCGAAGACCAGTACCGCGCCGATCAGGCGCGAGAGCGCTCGCGTCGGGACGCCGGACTGCTCCGCCATGCGGAAGCCGTTGAGGACAGAGGGCATGAGGGCTTCGCGCAGATCGAAGGTGAGTATCGTGTCGACGAAGGCGGCAACCGTGAGGTTCGCTGGGCCGAGGGCCGGCGTGCCGCCGAAGAGCAGGAGGTAGTCCACCGGCCGGAAGCTGAACTGCACCATCAGCAGGCCGGCCTCGGCAATAATGCGCGTCAGCACCAGGCAGATGGCCGCGAACGACACGACGAAGAGCGCGGCGAACGCCGGAGTCATGCCGGCCGAGATCAGCCAGGCGAAGGTGATGATGAGGCTGGCAAGCAGTCCCAGGGCGGCAAAGCGATAGCTCAACGGCTCGCCCTCGTCACCACCCTCGGCGCTGGAGACGATCCGCCGGAATGCGGTGGCGAGCGTACCCCTCAGGTACCAGAGCAGCATCCCCGCGACCATGAGCAGCGCCCCCATCTGCTCGCGATTGCCGATCTCGGCAATGGCTCCGCTCCAGGCACTGGTGCCTTCATAGCCGATGATGCTCAGCACGATGGCCTGCACCTTCATGACGATGCAGGAGAGCCAGAAGCCGGCCGCCACCTCCGAGGAGAGCAGATAGCCGAAACCGATGACGGAGAAGTAGACGTTGAAGCGGACCGGCACCGCGGCCGCCCAGGGCCGGTCCACCAGGGAGGCGTCCATGCTCGCCGTGGTGGGGATCGCCGGCAGGCTGGGGTAGTACGCGTGCAAGCCGTTGATGAGATGGATGAGCAGCACTGCGCCTGCGCCAGTCCAGACGAGCCGGTTGCCGAAGAACCAGGCCGATGGACCGCGCCCATCATCTCGCAGCACCTCGAGCGGGAACTGGATCAGAGGGAATGCCAACCGCTCCTGGTCGGCCCACTGCTTGCGGACCAGAGCGGAGAGGCAGATCATCATCAGCCACACCGCGCCCACAAGGATCAGCCAGCGCGAGAGCGGGATCCACCATGCCGCCCAGGGCAATGACGCGCCCTCCGGCATGCCCTCGAAGAACCAGCTTGCCGGCAGGCCGCTCACTGTCATCCACGGCGGGAAATGGCTCCAGATCAGCTTGTCCCACTGATTGCCCAGGCCGGCGAAGTAGTAGATGCTGGGCAGCGTCGGGATCAGGTAGCGGAGCAGACCCGAGGAGGGAATGCCCGAGGTCACCATGGTGAGGATATAGATCACGCCGAGCTCGCGGGCAGTGAGAAGCGCGCGCCTGCGGAGGCGCCCGGCCACGAGATTCCCGGCCGACAGCAGCAGCAACACTGCCACTGCCCCCACCGGGAAGTGGTTGCCCGCCAGGAAGGTGTTCTCGACGACGTAGTCGTTGTATGGAGTGATGGCGCAGAGCAGCCCGGCCAGGCAGAAGCCGAGGACGACGCTCCGACCGGTAATGCCGCCACCTCTGCGGCGGTCCGAGCCGGCAGCGCGGAGGCCCGAAGACGGGGGGTCTTTCACCTCATGGAAGGGAGGAGAGCTCACCGTCCCTCAGGTCCACGATGCAGGTGTGCCCGCGCTCACGGCAACCCGAACACGCTGGCCGCGGTGCCGCCCAGCGTCCAGGCGAGTTCGTCCTGGGAGAGCCCGGCGGAACGGTATTTCGCGAGTTCGGTTTCCGCGTTGTCGGCGTGGTCGGAGCCGAACATCACCCGATTCGCTCCCAGCGCGCGCACCCAGGAACGGACCTGGAATCCGCCCACCCAACTCGGCTCGAGGAAGACATTCGCGTGGCGTGTCGCAAGCAGCCCGGCCTCCGCGGAGAGGATGCCGGCGCCGGCGTGCGCGATCACGAGCTTCAGATCCGGGCAGCTCTCCGCTATCGGGTCCAAGAGAGAGGGCGCGGCCCACGGAATACCGGCCCCGGTGTGGACCATCACCGGCACACGGAGCTCCCGCGCCAGGTCGAACAGGTGGCGGCCGTGCCGGCCCAGCGGGTTCACGGCGTGCGCGAGCGGATGCATCTTGATGCCAACGAACTTCAGTTCGCCGATGCACCGCCTGACCTCACGGTCGTACGCGTCGCCCGGCACATGGGGATTGGGATTGGCGATGCCGCGGAAGCGGCCGGGGTGACGGGCGATGAGATCGGCGATGGCGTCGTGCTGCTTCTGGACTCCGCCGAGGTCATGCTCGGTTCCCGGCTGCACGAGGGTGATGTCGATGCCGTTCTGCGATTGGCTCGCCAGCAGTGCTGCTTCCGTGAAATCCTCGTCAAAGATCCCATCATATCCAAGGTGCGCGTGTGCATCGATGACCATGTGGCTTCTCCAGAGCAGACCCATGAAGCGCCGCTATGGCGCCGCTCAATCCCGAGAGATGAAGAGCACAGCGTCTCCGCCGAAGGGGGCCGCGAAGTGCCGCCTCGCGCCACCCGCGACCGAAGGGGCGGATACTCGCTCGCCCGAGGCCGGGTCGAACCATTCCACTCGCATATCACCGCTGGCCGCGGAGAGATCCACCGTGACGGCGCCCCCGTCAGGCAGGTAGACGCAGTAGCTGCGGCCGGGGTCAGCCAGGCAGCAGCGGGAAGAAGCGATCTCGGTGGAGGGCAATGCCTTCGTCAGGTTCATCCGCTGTGCGTAGGCCCGTGTGTAACCCAGGTTTCGCCTCAACATGTCCCACTGCGGGTCCACCCGCGCGCCGCGGGGGTTGTTGCGCCCGGGCCAGGGGAGCAGATAGGGATCCATGAAGAGGGTGCTATTGCCGCGCAGGAAGTTCTTCCACGCCCACGCCCGCTGGCCGGCATCCCCGGCCTCCAACAGGCCGATGTAATAGAGCGAGTGGTCGGTATCGTTGACGACGACCTTGCGGCCGTCCGCCACCGGCGGGTTGCTCGGGTGCCCGTAGCCCCCCGACCCGGAGGGAGAGATCCAGTCGGCGTCGCTGTCCCAGAGCGCCTGATCTGTCCCTCCGTCGTACTGGAAGGTCATCCCGATGGGGTGCTGCGCAGGCTTCTGCGCCTCGTGCTCCTTCACGACCTTGATGATGTGATACTGCCATTCGGTCGAATAGACGCCCGCCTCGTTGGCGACCTCATAGAGGACGTTGTCCAGGTCGTTCACCGTGTCCACGACTTTGCGGACATAGGCCTCTTGCAGGGCAGTGACGGCCGGATTGCTCAGCGACTGCGACTCGGTTCCGCCGCAGGCGATCCCGTTGATGTTGTTCTTGCCGTCGAAGGGGAAGCCGTCGTGCGGGTTCCGATCGAACTGAGGCCCGAACCCGTCGAAGAGCATGACGCAGACGTAGATGCCGCGATCGCGCGCCGCGATCACGCGCTCGCGCATCCGGTCGAAGTAGGTCTGGTCGAAGCGCGACAAGTCGAACTTCGGCGTGCCATCCGTGGCCGTCCCCGGTCCGGTTCGCAGCCACTGGAAGGGATGCCGGTACCACACGTTCTCCGCCCGTCCCTGCGTCGAGCGAGTCAGCTCCCATGCCCAGAGCCGGAAGAAGTTGTGGTTG
>JBEKKD010000060.1:0-13366 GCA_050010895.1 Armatimonadota bacterium | reverse complement strand
CGGACGACAGGTGCATCACCTGAAGATTGCCGATCGGCGTTCCTGACCGCGCCTCATCGGGGTCGAAGACGGCTATCACCTGCCAATCGTGCCGCGCGAAATCCGACAGCACGCGGGTATCGGCCATCAACCGCTCCGCGCCGATCCATGCGACGCGCCGCTGGCTGTCACCCCGGAACAGAGAGAGCAGTCGCCGGTGCAACTCATCCACACGATACCCAAGGCTGGGCGTGCCGAACTGCCCGAAATAGCACAGGTCGCGGCGCACCAGAGACGAGCTGACCCCCACCTTGGCCGCGATGTCCGCCGACGAGATCACATCGATGCCCGCTTCCTGGAACTGCTCGAGTGCGGCGAGGTACCAGCGCAGCCGCGTGATCGAGCGTTCCGGGGCCTGCGTCCGTGTCCGAGTCGCGGCGGGCGCCGTATCCGGCTCGGCGTTCACTGTAAGCGCCTTCAGACGCCAGACCCGAGCAGTTGCCGACGACACGCCGGCCGGGCAAATGCGGTCGAGTTGCTCGTGGAATACGCACCGGGCCATGCCCTCCGCGCATTGCCCGCACGAAACCAGGCCGCGTTCATCCATGCACTGGAATATCGCGCAGTTCTGCCTGGCGACGCGGCGCATGGCCGCCTTGTCCGAGCGGGCGCCATGAAGCAAACTCGAGAGGTACTGCTCGCATACCTCCCGCGAGAGATCGCCGCAGGCGGCCATGCGCCTCCGCGTCTGCTTCTCCGAACCTACGGTCGCCGGCGCCGTCTGTGGTCCGGCAGCGGAGATCGGCTGGCGTCGTCCCTCGCTGCTCAAAGCTCCTGCTCCTCATCAACCAAGAGTCGCGCAGCAGGGAACGGCTCCAACGCGCGCGGCAGCAGACCGTGCACGGTTGCCAGCAGAACCCCATAGTTGACCATGGGCACACCCGCGTCTCTGGCGTGGGAGATGCGGGACAGCATCTCCTGCCTGTTGATCATGCAGGCCCCACAGTGGACCACCAGCCTGTACGTCGCCAGGTCGGCTGGGAAATCCCCCCCCGAGGACCAGTGGAACTCGAGATCCCCGCCAACGAGTTGGCGGAGCCAGCGCGGAATCTGAACCTTTCCGATATCATCGGGTTGGCGATGGTGCGTGCAGGCCTCGGCGATCAGCACTTTGTCGCCAGGTCTGAGTTGCGAGACGCTCATTGCCCCTCGCACCATCTCCTCGAGATCGCCCTTGTAGCGCGCAAACAGGATGGAGAACGACGTGAAAAGCACGTCCTTCGGAGTGTCCGCGGCCGCCTTGAGCAGCGCCTGGCTGTCCGTGATCACCAGCTTCGGCGATCTGCCGAGATTCGCCAACGTATATTTCAGCTCCCGTTCTTTCACCATCACCGCGCACGCGTCGTGGTCGAGCACGTCTCGGATCGCCATCACCTGCGGCAGGATGAGCCGGCCCTTCGGCGCGGCCTTGTCGATCGGTATGCACATCACCACTGTGTCGCCCGGGCGGACGAGGTCGCCGAGGATGCTCGGCTCCGCCCATGCAGGAGGCGCGTTCTTGATCATCGTCTGCTTGAGCAGCTCGATGCCCTCGCGCGTGACCGCACTGACCGAGGCGACAGCCATGCCCCGCTCCCGCGCCCACGCCACCAGCTCCCCGTCGTCGGGGTGGATATCGATCTTGTTCACCACCGCGATCAGCGGCACTCCCCGGCCCTTGATGCGTGTTGCCAGGTCGGCCTCATAGCCGTCCGCGCCCACCGTCGGGTCGAGCACCAGCAGCGCCAGGTCGGTCTGCTCCAGCACCCGCAGCGTGCGAGCCACGCGCGCGTCGCCCAGCGTGCCGCTGTCGTCGATCCCTGCGGTATCTATGATGACCACCGGGCCGATCGGCAGAATCTCCATCGCCTTGCGCACGGGATCCGTGGTCGTGCCCGCGACCTCGGAGACAATCGCCGCCTGCTGGTTCGTCAGCGCGTTTATCAGGCTGGACTTGCCTGCATTGCGCCGCCCGAAGATGGCGATGTGCAGCCGGCTGCCAGTCGGTGTCTCGTTGAGGGTCTGCGTCATTGCCGTCATCCCTGAGGCCGCTGCTGCGCAGCGCGGCCTCGCTCCTTCAGACGTCGCGCGCCCGGAATGCCCGGCTTCGTCATCTCCTGCGGCGCCAGGACAATATCCAACTCATCCTCGCTGAACAGCCCCCGGTCGAGCAGCACCTGCTTCACCGCTCGGCCAGTCCCGTGAGCTTCGCGAGCGACCTCTGACGCGAGTTCATAGCCGACATATGGTGCGATCGCAACCACCAGGCCATAGCTGCTCTCAACCTGCTGGCGACAGACCTCGGGCCGCGCCTGAATGCCGGAGATGCAGCGGTCGACGAACACGTTCACACCCGCGTGCAGGAGGTCGAGCTGCTGGAATAGGTTGTGCGCGATCAGCGGGAGGAACGCATTCAGTTCGAGCTGTCCGGCCTGCGCCGCGAGCGTGATCGCCTGATCGCTGGCCATCACCTGGTAGGCGATCTGCGTCACCGCCTCGGTGATCACCGGGTTCACTTTCCCGGGCATGATCGACGAACCCGCCTGCTGCTCGGGCAGCGCGATCTCCCCAAACCCGGCCCGCGGTCCCGAAGAGAGCAGGCGAAGGTCTGCTGTGATCTTCGCCAGGTTCACGGCCGCCGTCTTCAGCAGGCCCGATACCTCCACGAACACATCGGCGTTCTGGGTCTGGTCGATCATGTTCTCGGCCCGCGCCAGCCCCAGGTTTGTCAGGTCGCGCAGCACGTCCCACGCCGCCAGCACGTACTTGCGGTCTGCGTTCAGGCCCGTGCCGACAGCCGTGCCGCCGAGGTTGATCTGCCGCAGCTTCTCTTCGACGACGTGCAGTCGCCACCAATCCCGCTGCACTGCCTGCGCCCACGCCGAGAACTCCTGCCCCAACGTGACCGGTACCGCGTCCTGCATCTCGGTCCGGCCGACCTTGAGCACGCCCGCGAACTCCGCTTCCTTCTCCTGGAGCGCGCCCTGCAGCCGCGACATGTCCTCGATCACCGGGAGCAGCAGCCGGATCGCCGCCAGCTTCAGCGCGGTCGGGTAGACGTCGTTCGTGGACTGCGACAGATTCACGTCATCGTTCGGATGAATGACCGAATAATCGCCCTTTGCCCCGCCGAGGATCTCGATCGCTCTGTTCGCCAACACCTCGTTCGCGTTCATGTTCGTCGAGGTGCCCGCCCCGCCCTGGAACGCATCAACAATGAACTGGTCGTGCCACCGCCCCGCGATCACCTCATCGCACGCTTGGCAGATCGCCTTCGCCTTGCTCTCAGGCAGCGCGCCGACGCGCTGGTTCGTGATCGCGGCCGCCTTCTTCACCAGCGCTATGGATCGGATCATCTCCGGGTGCACGCGCATCCCCGAGAGAGGGAAGTTCGCCGCCGCCCGCATGGTGTGGATGCCATAGTAGGCGTCAGCCGGCACCGCCATCGTGCCCAGCAGATCGTGTTCGGTTCTGGTGGCGAGGTCGGTCATGATACCATCGCGCCTGTCGCTCGAGCCTTGCGGCTGTGCCCGTAGCCCGTCCCGACCGTCCGTCCCAGCCCCTGTACCATCGCCTCCACACACTGCCGGCACTCCGCCGCTTCCTCGCCGAGACAGATCTTCCCAGGGTAGAGCTGGTACCGTTCGCGATACTGAACCGGCGTCGCGTTCGGCATGAGCACGTCCGCGCCGGTCTGCAGCGCCTGCTGCCGGCCTATCGGGTGGAGCGCGCCCAGTGCGCTGGTCGCGGGAATCAGCGCCTTCGGACAGAGCAGTCGCAAGCATGCCACGAATCGCAGCGACAGCTCGAGCGTGCCGCCGGTCGCGCCCGCCAGTGGCGTGGCCGGATTCGAGATGAACGGCCCGACGCCGATCATATCCAGGTCCAGCGCCTGGAGGAACAGCAGATCGTCCGCCAGCATCTCGATGGTCTGCCCCGGCAGGCCGATCATCACTCCTGACCCGACCTGGTACCCCAATCGGCGCAGCGAGTGGATGCGTCCCAGGCGGTGATGCCAGTCCGAATCCGGGTGCAGCGTCCGGTACAGATCGGGCGACGAAGTCTCGATGCGAAGCAGGAACCTATCCGCGCCGGCCTCGCGCAGCCGCCGGTAGTCGCCATCCTCCCGCTCGCCAATCGACAGCGTGACCGCGAGATCGCAGTGCGCCTTGATGGTCCGCAACACGGCCGCCAGCAGGTCCGGCTCGTAGTGCTGGTCCTCGCCCGACTGCAAGACCACCGTCCTGTAGCCCAACGCCGCCGCGGCGCGCCCGGCCGCGATGATCTCCTCGGCGGTCATGCGGTAGCGCGAGAGCTCGCGGTTCTCCCGCCGCAGGCCGCAGTAGAGGCAGTTGCGGCGACAATGGTTGGAGAACTCGATCAGCGCTCGGAGCTGTATCTCATCTCCGACGGCGGCAGCGCGGGCGCGGTCAGCGGCGGCACACAGCGCGCGGGCGTCCCCCTCGTCAGCCTCCAGAAGCGCGATCAGATCATCCCGGGTCGCGCGGTGCTGCTCCTCGAGGCGGCTCAGGATCTCTTCGGCTGCTGTGATCACAGGTAGAGATCTCTCTCCCCCGCCCGAATCGCCGCCAAGCGCTCCTCTATGGTCGCCCTGAGCGGCGGCGTCACTTCGGCCAGCAACCCGTCCACGAGCCGTTCGCCCACTGTCCGCGTCTCCGGGCTGGCGTAGTCGATCAGATACTCCTGAAATGTCAGCAGCGCGTTCGGCGTGCAGTACTGTTGAATGTCTCCCGGTTTGGCGAACTCCATGAAATCGTGCCCGGTCCGGCCGAGGCGATAGCACGCGGTGCAGAAGCTGGGCAGATAGCCGTCTTCGGCGAGATCGTGGATGACCGTGTCCACAGATCGAGTATCGCCGAGGTGGAACTGCTCGCCTTCCTCGACATGTGCTCTGCCGTCCCCATATCCGCCCGGGTAGACGCGGGAGGCTGCGGAAAGCTGCGACACGCCCAGGCCGACGAGCTCCCTCCGCAATTGCGGCGATTCCCGCGTGCTCATGATGATCCCGGTGTAGGGCACGGCGAGCCGGATCACCGCCACAATCAGGCGGAGGTCATCGTCCGACACTGGATATGGGACATGCTCGGCCGCAGGCGCGTTCTGCGCCGGCTCGATGCGCGGAAACGAGATGGTGTGTGGCCCCACCCCGTAGCGCTGGTCGAGGTATTGCGCATGGGAGACGAGCGCGAGCAGGTCGAACCGGTAATCATACAGCCCGAAGAGCACGCCCATGCCGACATCGTCCACCCCGCCGGCGAATGCGCGGTCGAACACGCTCAGACGCCAGCCGTAGTCGGCCTTCCGGCCGGAGAGGTGAAGAGAGCGGTACTGCTCGGGGTGATAGGTCTCCTGGAAGCACTGATAGGTGCCGACCCCCGCCGCCTTCAGCGCGCGGAACCCCTCCACCGGCAGCGGCGCCATGTTCGCGTTCGCGCGACGGATCTCTCCCCGGCCGGAGCGCGTGGCATACGCCCTCTCGATCGCCTTGACCGCGTAGTCCGCGCCTGACTTGCCGCTCTCGCCCAGGACCAGCAGCACGCGCTTGTGCCCCATCTCCTCGAGCGTGCGTATCTCGGCGGCGATCTCGTCCATCGTCAGCGTGCGCCGGACGAGGTCGTGGTTGCCCTTTCGGAACGCGCAGTAGAGGCAGTCATTGCTGCACTCATTGCTGGCGTAGAGGGGCGCGAACAGGACCATGCGGCGGCCGTAGATTCGCTCCTTCATCTCGCGAGCGGCAGCGAAGATCTCCCCCCGCTCCTCACGGCCCGCCTGCAGCAGCGCCGCCACGTCGCTCAGATCCAGCCCGGCGAGCGCCCTCGCCTTCGCGAGGATATCATCCAGCCGGTGCGAGTCGAGAATCGGGGGTTCGAGAATCAGCTTCTCGACGACCTCGAGGCCCAGCTCGGGCACGGCCGCGTGCTTCGTTGACATCACCGACATGATCCACCCCGGTTCCTACTGCTCGGCTCGACGTGCTACTCGCCTCCGGCCGCCTTTGCCTCAACCGCCATCGCCCTGGCAGTGATCGGCTCATCACCTGTCCCCACAGGGATCCTCACAGCGGCCGCGGGGCGCGGCGTGTAATACGTATGCAGCAACTCGTGTGACTTGTGCCCGAGGGGCTCCTTCAGGAACTCCTCGTAAATCACCGTGATCGTCGGGTTCTCGTGCGACTTCCGGATCGGCAGCTCTTTGTCGGCGCGGTAGATCGCTGCCATGCGCATGCTCCGGATTTCATTGTTCACCGGTATCGGCTGTCCGCCGCCCGCCAGACAGCCGCCCGGACACGCCATCACCTCGATGAAGTGGTAGTCGCCCTTGCCCTGCCGGATCAGATCCAGCAGCGTGCGGGCATTCGCCAGCCCGTGAGCCACCGCCACCTTCACCTGGAGAGCGCCGACCGGCACCGTCGCTTCCTTGACCCCGTCCAGGCCGCGAACGGACTCGAAGTCCAGGTTACCCAGCGTCTCGCCGGTGATCACCTCGTAGGCCGTGCGCAGAGCCGCCTCCATCACGCCGCCCGTTGCGCCGAAGATTACCGCAGCCCCGGTAGACGTGCCCAGCGGGTCGTCATACTGCTCTTCAGAGAGCTGCGAGAAATCGATTCCGGCTTCTCGCAGCATCTGGCCCAGTTCGCGAGTGGTGAGAACGAAATCCACGTCCTTGTAGCCCGAGGAGTTCATCTCGGGCCGCTCGCACTCGAACTTCTTCGCGGTGCACGGCATGATCGAGACCACGACCATGTTTGCCGGGTCCACGCCCGCCTTCTCCGCGTAGTACGTCTTGGCGATGGCCCCGAACATCTGCTGCGGCGACTTGCACGTGGACAAGTTGTCGAGCAGATCGGGGTAGAAGTGCTCGGCGAACTTGATCCAGCCGGGGCAGCAGGAGGTGATCAGTGGGAGTTCTCCGCCCTCCTTCACTCGCTTGATTAGCTCGTTGCCCTCTTCGGTGATGGTGAGGTCGGCGGTGAAGTCAGTATCGAACACCCGGTCGAATCCCAGCTCGCGCAGCCCCGCGACCATTTTCCCGGTCACGAGCGAACCGTGCGGCATGCCCACTTCCTCGCCGAGAGCGACCCGTGTTGCCGGCGCGGTCTGCACCACCACGAACGTGCTCGGATCGCGCAGCGCGGCCCATACGCCCTGCAGGCTGTCGCGCTCTCGCAGCGCGCCCGTCGGGCAATAGTTGATGCACTGGCCGCAGTTGACGCAGACGACATCGGACATATCGCGCCCGAACGCGGGACCGATAACCGTCTCCCATCCGCGCTCGCCGGCGGAGAGAGCGCCGACGCTCTGCACGCCCTGGCAAACGCGGACGCACCGGCGGCAGAGCACGCACTTCTCGTTATCGCGAACGATGAAGCTGCTGTCGTCCACTTCGTCGATCGTGCGGTCGCCCTCGAAGCGCGTCTCGCGGATTCCCATCTCCTTGGCAAGGCCCTGCAGCTCGCAGCTCCGGCTGCGGGTGCAGGTGAGGCACTCGTTCGGATGATTGGAGAGAAGCAGCTCGACGACCAGCCGGCGCGCGTCGCGGACTGCATGCGAGTGCGTGTTCACTTCCATCCCCGCGGCTACGGGGAATGCGCAGGCCGGCTGCAGGGTCCGCTGCCCCTTGATATCCACCAGGCAGACGCGGCAGTGGCCCTCGGGCATGAGATCCCGATGATAGCAGAGGGTTGGAATGTAGATGTTCGCCTGGCGAGCCGCCTCCAGGACCGTCATCCCCGGCTCGGCCTCGACCCTCTTGTTGTTTATGGTAAGGGTGATCTTCTCCACTGGGATCTCCTTTGCTCACGCGCTCGGCTTCGGCCGGCTTGCCTGAGTGATAACCCACTCCTCGACTATCACGCCCTGCCCCAGGTGCTCGGCCACGATCGTCTTCGCCTTCTCGACATCGAGATCGCCATACGTCACCGTCGGCAAGCCGGGCTTCTGCACTTCCATCATCGGCTCACGCTCGCACAGGCCGCGGCAGCCGGTCTGGCTCACAACGACGTCGCTGAGACCTCTCGCGGTGAGCTCGTCCATCACCGCCATCAGGACATCCCGCGCCCCTGAGGCTATTCCGCAGGTGCCCATGGCGACGATCACGCGGGCGCCGGCCTCGCCATTGCGCAAGGTGAGCGACTTGCGGGCACGATCTCGGAGCTTGTTCAGATCGTCAACGCTCTTCATCTTCCTCTCCTCAGATGTATCAGAACTCGTCCTCACGCCGCTGAGAGCTACCAGGTTGGCTCTGATACAGCACGCAACTGGTCGTGTCTCTTGATGACACTCACTGCACCGCGAGATGGCACTTCAGGCAGCGATTCGCCTCTTCCTGGGCGGCCTCAGCCGTGTAGCCCAGTTCGACCTCCGCAAAGCACGAGACCCGGTCGCACACCCGAAGCTCCGGCATCAGCAGCCGTGCTTTCTCGATCACGTCCTCGTCATCGGTCAGCGGACCGCGCTCGTCTTCGATCACGACGGCCTCTGCAGGCACGCCGCGGACCTGTTGGTCGATCATCCGCGCGGCCTTGAGGCCCTGCGCGACAGCTTCGATCACCGTGCTCGGGCCGAGCACGGCGTCTCCGCCCGCGTACACACCGGGGATGTTGGTCGCCAGCGTCCGCGGATCGACCTCGATCTGGCCCCAGCGGTCGACCGTGAGCGGCGACTTGGACACGGACGATTCGACCGACTGCCCGATCGCCGCGATCACCGTGTCCACGTCGAGCGTGAAGTCGGCCCCCTCGACCTGCACCGGGCGCCGGCGGCCGCTCCGGTCGAACTCCTTCAGCTCCATCTGATAGCACTCCAGGCCGGTGACCCTCCTCTTGCCCAGAACCTGCTTCGGCCCGGCGAGGAAGTGCATCTGCACGCCCTCCTGAATCGCCTCGGCGATCTCCTTCGGCTGAGCGGGCATCTCGTCGCGGGTGCGGCGGTAAACGATATGCACTTCCTTGGCGCCCACGCGTACCGCGGTGCGCGCGGCGTCGATGGCGGCATTGCCGCCGCCGATCACGGCCACCTTCTTGCCGATCTTCGGCATCTCTCCCTTATCCATCAGCGCAAGGTTTGCATCGCGCAGCAGGTTGATCGCGTGCATGACGCCGGGGAGATCCTCGCCGGGAATGCCCAGCGGGGTGCTCTTCCATGCGCCCACGCCGACGAAGATGGCATCGTAGCCATCGCTCATCAGTTGGTCGAACGTGATGTCTGTGCCGACCCGCACGCCGGTCTGAACGTCGACGCCGAGAGCGATGATGTCGTCGATCTCACGCTGCAGCGCCTTCTTCGGCAGGCGGTACTCCGGGATGCCGACCGACAGCATCCCGCCGAGCACCGGCAGCGCCTCGAACAGCTTTACCGCGTAGCCGCGCTTCGCCAGTTCCCAGGCCGCGCTCAAGCCTGCCGGTCCGCCGCCTACCACCGCCGCCTTGTGGCCGTTCGGGGCGGGCAGGGGGGATCTCGCGTCGCCGTTAGACGCCGCCACGTAATCCGCCGCGAACCGCTTCAACGCGCCCACTGCAAGCGGCTCGTCGAGCTGGCCGCGCAGGCACTTCGACTCGCAGGGATGGTGGCAGACCCGGCCGCAGACTGCTGCAAAGGGCATGGTTGACCGGATGGTGTTCAGCGCTCCGTCGAAATCGCCATTCGCAATCTGCCCGATGTAGATCGGCACGTTGATGCCGGCCGGGCAGGTGTGCTCGCAGGGGGCTCGGTAGAGCGACTTGCACACCACCGCGGGGCAGCGCTTCTCCTTGATGTGAGCTTCGTATTCGTGGCGGAAGTAGCGGATCGTGGAGAGCACCGGGTTGGGCGCCGTCTGGCCCAGGCCGCAGAGCGCCGACTCGGCGATCTTTCTGCCCAGCTCCTCCAGCAGCTCGATATCGCCCTCTTTGCCGCGGCCCTCGGTGATCCGCGTCACGATCTCCAGCATTCGCTTGGTGCCGATGCGGCAGGGCGTGCATTTGCCGCAGGACTCGTCCTGCACGAAATCCAGGAAGAACCGGGCGAGGTCCACCATGCAGGTGTCTTCGTCCATGACGATCAGGCCGCCGGAGCCCATGATCGCTCCCAGATCCTTGAGTGACTCGTAGTCGACCGGCGTGTTCAGCATCTCCTTGGGGATGCAGCCGCCCGACGGGCCGCCCGTCTGCGCGGCCTTGAACTTCCGGTCGTTGCGGATGCCGCCGCCGATGTCGTAGATGATCGTGCCCAGCGGCGTTCCCATCGGCACCTCGACCAGACCGGTGTTGTTGATGTCGCCGGCGAGCGCAAACACCTTCGTGCCCTTGCTCTTCTCGGTGCCGAACCCGGCGTACCAGGCCGCCCCCTTGAGGATGATGGGAGCGATATTCGCGTAGGTTTCAACGTTATTCAGGAGGGTGGGCTTGTTCCACAGACCCGCCTGCGCGGGGAAGGGCGGCCTCGGCCGCGGCTCCCCGCGGCGGCCTTCCAGAGACGCCATCAACGCGGTCTCTTCGCCGCAGACGAATGCGCCTGCGCCCATGCGAATGTCGAGATCGAAGTCGAACCCGGTCCCGAAAATGTTCTTGCCCAGCAGGCCCTGCTCCCTCGCCTGCTTGATCGCGTGGGAAAGCCGCTCCACCGCAAGAGGATACTCGGCGCGAACGTACACATAGCCCTGGCTCGAGCCGACCGCGTAGCCGGCGATCGTCATCGCCTCGATCACGCTGTGGGGATCGCCCTCGAGAACGCTGCGGTCCATGAAAGCGCCGGGATCGCCTTCGTCAGCATTGCAGACCACATACTTCGGGCTGCCGGCGGCCTTGCGCACGAAATCCCATTTCATGCCCGTGGGGAACCCCGCGCCGCCTCGCCCACGCAGGCCCGATGCCTTCACTTCATCGATCACCTGCTCCGGCTTCATCTCGGTCAGGACTTTCGCCAACGCCTGGTAGCCGTCGCGGGCGATGTACTCCTCGATGTTCGCCGGGTCGATGACGCCGCAGTTTCGCAGAACGATCTTCTCCTGCTTCGAGAAGAAGTCGATCTGATCGAGAGTGGGGAGCAGCTCGCCCGTGGACGGCCGGCGGTAGAGCAGGCGCTCGGCGGGCCGGCCCTTGAGAAGATGGCTTTCGACGATTTCGGGGACGTCCTCCGCTTTGAGCCTCTGGTAGAAGACCCCCTCGGGATACACGATGACAACAGGGCCGAGGTCGCACGAGCCGACGCAGCCCGTCTGGACGACCTTGATCTCCTGGTCGAGCCCCTGGCGAACCAGCTCGGCCTGGAGCGCGTCCGAGACGGCGCGGCATCCGGATGAAACGCAGCCGGCTCCGGCACAGACAATCACGTGTGATCGGTATGCAGCCATCAGATCGGAAACCTCCAGTGTTGATCCCGCGCCGCGCGCACCCCACGCTCTTACTGCGCGCTGCCGTTGCGATACTTGTCGATCAGCTCGCCAACTTTGCTCGGCTTGACTCGCCGGTAGATGTCCTCATCGACTGTAAACACCGGCGCCAGCCCACAAGCGCCAATGCACCGCACCACGTCGAGGCTGAAGTTTCGGTCTTCGGTGGTGCTCGATACCTCTACGTCCAGCTCGCTCTTGACCTGGTCGAGCACCTTGCGGCCGCCGCGAACGTAGCAGGCGGTCCCCAGACACACTCGGATGGTGTGCTTGCCGCGGGGGACCATGGTGAAGTAGGAGTAGAAAGAAACGACCCCGTACACCTCGCTCACCGGGACATCCAGCCCCGCCGCGATCCGGTCCTGGGCTTCGACCGGGAGATATCCGAGGAGGTCTTGGGCCTTCTGCAGCACCTGAACCAGAGCCCCGGGCTGATCCCTATGCTCGGCGATGATGCGGTCGAGACCGGCCCACAACTCCGCTTCCAAGACGGCCTCACCGCCGGCACAACTGCAGGTGCGAACCTCTTCCATCACTCATCTCCTGATGCCGAATTGCCGATTGTCAGCTCCGCGACCGAGGGGCGGCCGCGGCCGCGTATTCGTCTCGCTCTGTGAAAAACCGCACAAAGCCATTGCTCCACCCCGCGCAGACGCCCTGCAATGTCTGCGCACATCCAGCCGGAAAGCCCTGAACGGCGCTGTGCACCGCAGGAATGGCGTCCTGACGCCATCCGGTTCCCGGTAGTAGCTCCGCAGGTCGTCCGTCCTCAGGCGCGAACCACCGGATTTCAGGACCACCTGTGAAAACTTTCACAGGTTAGTCTACCACTACGGGGGCGACGTGTCAAGGATTGTTTTTCCTGGCGCTGCCGAGCCCTTAGCTGCCGGTCGAGCAGTAGTGGCGAACCCCGAAGTGCCAGACCCGGAGCGCGATCGCCAGGAAAATGAGGCCGGCCAGGGGCGCAACCCAGGGAAGAACAGGCGGCGCGGGGCGATTCAGGATGGCGAGAGCCGGGAAGTAGCTCACGAAAGCCAGTGGGATGACAGCCGTGAAGAACCGCCGGAACCAGGGCCTATAGATCGAGAGCGGAAACTGAGCGGTTTCGACGCCGCCATAGGTTACGGTGTTGAAGATCTCCAGTGACTCGGTCGTCAAGAAGGCCGTCGTCGCCTGGAGCACGATGAGGCCGAAGAACAGGCAAGCGCCGCCAAGTATGGCGCCCGCCACCAGGGCTGCCTTGATAGGCGACCAGATGGCTCCTAGCGCCGACGCCGACCACAGCAGCACCGCCAGGGCCTGCGAAAGGCGTCCGATTCTGCGCATCGTCAGTTCCTGGCCGGCAAGCTGCAGCGCGCTGCTGCGCGGCCTCAGTAGCACGCGATCGAAATCGCCGCGCTTGAGCATGCCCGCGAACGCGTCGAAGCCGCGCGAGGTGGCGTCGGAGATGGAAAACGCTATACTCACGATGCCGTAGAGCAGCCCGACCTCGGCCAAGCTCCAGCCTCTGAGGCTACCGAACCGGTGTATCAGCGCCCAGATGCCGAGGAACTCCCCTCCTGTGGCCAGCAGATGCCCGATCAAGAGCATGATGAAGGATGCCGGGTACTGCATCTGCCCGCGCACCGAGACGCCGACGTATCGCAAATAGAGACGGATGTCATCCCGCACGCTATCCCCCCTGCACCACGAGCCGGCGAGTGCCTCGCGCCAGCAGCAGACGGCCGAGGGCGACGAGGCCACCCGTCCACGCCAACTGGTGGACGAATAGCGGAAATGCCTCAGAAGGCGGCAGGTTGCCGCTGTAGAGGCGAGCGGGGATATCCAGCAGCCCCCGGAAGGGAAGGACGTTCAGCACGGCCTGCGCCCAGTCCGGGAACAGTGGCAGCGGGATCACCATGCCTGACAGGAGCATTCCGGCGAAGCCGACGATCTGGGAAAGGCCCTCGCCGGCGATCGT
>JBEKKD010000059.1:0-13375 GCA_050010895.1 Armatimonadota bacterium | reverse complement strand
ATCGCCCTGCCGCGCTATTTCCAGGCAGTGAACAGCGCCAGAGTCAGGGCGTGTCAGTCGCAGATCAAGATCATCAACACCGCTGCCCAGGTGTTCCTCTCACGCAACCAAAGATGGCCTGTGAGTGTCGCCGAGATGGTGCAGGACACAGCTCCCAGCACGCTATCGGGCGCGCCCTTGACCAGCATACCCGAGTGCCCATTCGGGGTGCCCTACATCCTGGAGCCGGTCCTCCAGGACGGTTCGGCTGGACAGCCCACAGCGGGTAATCCGCAGGTGGGAGTAACCCTGAATGTCGCGGATGACTTTGAGAACGGCGAGTGGATCAACGCCCTGCAGCACAAGGGATCCGGCCTCGACGCGTTCTGAGGGAGACCGGAGAATGCCAGGAATGGTGCGTGCAGATTTCCACAGACCAGCAGGCCGCAGCTCCCCGAGGCCGCGTCGCTCAGGTTGGACGCTAGTCGAGTTGTTGGCCGTCATCATCCTGGCGGCCGTGGTGCTGCTTATCGGGAGCCTGTCGGTCTACCGCGGCAAAGTCACGTCCGAGCAGCTTGCCTGTCAGGACAATATGCAGGCGATTCATTCGGCGCTGCAGATCTACTGGGAGAAAAACAGCCGTGCCTATCCGCCGAGCCAGGCCGCGTTCGAGCAGTTTCTGCAATCATCGACGTACTTCCCAGACGGCGAGCTGCACTGCCCGCAGGACGCCAATCGTACGCTTCACTATAGGTATAGCTATACCGTCACGTTGAATCCCGTGCCGGGCGATGTGGTTCTGAGTTGCCCGGTCACCGGGTCGGGTCATGGTTCGAACTGAGAGTCGTGGTGCTGATCGGCGGGAGTGTGAGCCTGTGGACGCTCGCGTGAGGATGAGGCATATGCGAAGGAGCGGCTTTGCGCTTGTCGAGATGCTGGTGGGGCTGGTGGTGATGGCAGGCCTTCACCAGATGTTCGTGTCCAGCCTCACGGCACAGACGACCACCAGCTCGCAGATGGAGGCCGACCGGAGGACGCAGGTGGCGATGGCCGAGACCACCTCCGCGTTGAGACAGGCATCTCCGTCCGGACTCCTTCTCGCATCTCCGATTCTCGCCGATCGCGACTCAACGCACCCGGACAGGATCGACTGCGCGGGACCTCGGGGGGCTGACACGGAGCCGCCGAAGGGCTCTGGTGACGTCGCACACTATCGCTACTGGCTGGATTCGGGCGCGCTGAAGAGAAGCATCGGCGGCTCCAACTACACAGGCGGCAGCGTCCTGACGACGGAGGTCACCAAGCCAGCGTTCACGTTCTACGACGCCGTCGGGAATGTGATCAGCAAGAGGACGAAGATGGTCCGCGCGGGGGTGGGCTTGACGATCCAGGATGGCAGTAGCTGGAGCGTCGTTGGGTCCGCCGTGCGGCTGCGGGATACGTCGTGTCGGGCCGGGACGGCCCTGTCGCAGCGATTTCAGTGAGTGGTAGAAGGGAAGCCATGCCAGAACAAAGCGAATCACTGCTGGCTCTCGTCCTCTCCCCGAAGCATATCGGCGCGGGAGAGGTGCGTTTCGTGGACGGCGAGTTGCGGATCTCGGCGCTGGGAGACATCCCTGCCCCCGAGGGCGCGTTCGACGGCAACCAGATTGCGAGCGGCGATGCGCTGGGCCGTGCAGTTGCCGAGTTCGTGATCCGGAAGCGGCTGACCGCTCGCAAGGCCGTGATGGTGCTGCCGGAGGGATCGGCGATCACACAGTTGATCAAGCTTCCGAGAATGCCGCGCGAGGACATGCTGGGCGCGGTACGTTCTGTGGCAGAGCGATATGCGGTATTCGCGGAGCATGCAGTTTCGGCTGATTGCTCGGTGGTGGAGGAGGTTGAGGAGGAAGGAGTCGAGAAGTCCAGCGTGCTGGTCTCGGCATCTCGCACCGCGAATGTGGAGCAGTGCCAGGAAGCAGCGCGCGTCGCCGGGCTCGAACTGGTCTCGGTCGAGTCCATCGCGGTCGCCGCCGCTCGCGGCTACAAGGAGTGGTTCACCGGGGACCACGTGGTGGCGCTGGCGGTGGTCGGGGAAGTAAAGACCGATATCATGATCTTCGACAAAGGGGTTCTCCGCCTCTGCTACAGCGCGAATGCGGGACTGCCGGAGCAGACGGAGCAGGGCGATTGGATGTCGCCGCCACCAGAGCAGTTCGATCCGTTCACGCCGCCGCCGCAGCTCTACTCCGAGTTGAGCCATTGTTTCCGGTTTTTCCAGAACCAGTTCCCAGGACGCGGCGTGGACCGCGTGGTCATCTCGGCCGACCATCCCAGGGCCGATCTGATCGCCTCGAATCTCTCGAACCAACTGCAGCTTCCAGTGGATCTTGGGAGGCCGTCTTACCCGCTGCGCCTTCCACGCGATGTGGAGGAAAGCGCGGCCGCCGTTACCCGTGCACTGACGCTGGCGCTCTTCCGCGGCAGCGCGATCGCCGGTGTGAGCGAGGATGGATTCGCCTTCCCGATCAACCTTCTGCCACCGGCTCGAATGGCGTTTGTCCCGGCGAAGCGAGCGATCAAGATCGGCGTCGGGGCGATGGCCCTAGTGCTGGCCGGCACCATTGTCTGGAGCACTGCACTGGGCCGCCGCATTGATAGGCAGCAGGCAGCATTGACGCGGACGCAGCAGGACACCGCGCAGCTTCAGCCCGAGCTCGACGCTCTGCGCGCGGCGAAGGCGACCGAGCAGGCTCTCAAGACCAGCGTGGAGCGCGAGACAGCTCGCCTCGCGAAGGAGAGAGCGGTTCGATGGTCGCAGATTTTGGTGGACGTATCCCAGCGACTGCCCCACGAGATGTGGCTGACGCAATTGAGATCGCCGGACGATCAGCAGATCAGCCTGGTGGGCATCGCCACGAACCGGGAGGCCATCCCGCTCGCGATTCAGTCGCTGTCGGGTTCGCCGTATCTCAACTCGGTTGTGCTCGGGTCATTGACGAAGGATGATAGCTACGCCAGAGGCCGCACCGTGATTCAATATCAGATCAATGCGCGCCTCCTGAGGGGACTGGTGCTCGCAGCGGCAACTCCGCCCGCTGCTTCTGCCGGGCCGAAGGAGGTGGCGCAATGACCGCCCGAGATCGCACCCGACGGTATGCGCAGATCATCGCGGCTGGCACAGTTCTGGTCTGGGCCCTGCTCTGCTTTGTGATCATCCTCTCCCCGCGGCGCACGAAGCTCCATAATCTCGACCAGCGCGTCGCGACCTCGAGCAAGGGGCTGGCGGATATGCGCAAGGAGATCGAGGATGCCAAGATCATAGGCGGCCCGGCGATCGGGGGCGCCCGCTTCGACAAGTTCGGAATTCTCTCCAACGACGAGGAGCAGATATTCCTGACGGACCTGATCGCGTTCTGCAAGGACACGACGAACACGCTGAACCTGGTGCGGCGATCGGATTACGCTCAGCCGACATCGACCACGCCGCCGGAGCAGCAAGGGAGCGGGAAGCCCGGGGCACCGACTGGGACGAGCCCACAGGCCCAGCAGGGGCCGCCGCAGGCGGTCATCCTGCGGGTTCCGCACACCGTCAGTTTCTCGGGAACGTTCGTCTCGTCGTTCTACCTCCTGAGGAAGTTGGAGTCCTATCGGCGGCTCCTGACCGTTGAGAGAATGGACCTGAACACCGACAACCAGAGCGGCTATCCGCGGCTGATAGGCAATATCACCATCGACCTGTACCTGGTGAAGCAGCCAGCGGGCACCGCATCGAGCCCCCAGGCCAGCACGTCGGGCACGGCGGCCCGGCCTGCACCTGCGAGCTAAGGGGAGGGATGAGCTGAATGAAATACAACAAGCAGGACCTGCCCAAGATAGTCGCTCTGACCATTGTGCTGGTCGGCCTCGTGATCTACATCGGCATCAGCTATTCGAGGGAGGCAGAGAAGTACAGGAAACGGATGGCCGAGCATGAGGCAACGCACGCCCAGCAGGCCGCTGCCCAGGCGAATACGGCCGGCGTATCCGGCGCGAATCCGTCCATGCCCGCGGGGGCCCAAATGTCCCCAACGGTCCAGGCTCTGCTGGCCCCGGTCACTCCGCCTGACCGCGATCCGTTCCTGCCTATGGTGGCGCCGCCGAGAGCGTATTCGCCGGCGGCGGTGAAACCAGGCACCAAGCCGCGCGCGGCGAAGCGGCCGCCGGAACCATTGGCTCTGCCGCCGTTGATGGAGGGGGCATCGTCGCAACCTCCGTTCCAGAGGGATGCGAATGCCCTGGCGCTTACGGGCATCGTGCTCGGGACCCCGCCACTGGCGGTGATGCGGCGAGGCACGGATCATTTCATCGTCAAGCAGGGAGCGGAGCTTCCAGGCAAAGTGATGGTGCAGGCCATCACCCGGAACAGCGTGACACTGCGAGACGGGAAGAGGCAGTACACACTCAAGATCGGCTCGTAGAAGGCCGCTCATCCGCGATCTCCAAACGGCGGGCCGAGAGGCCCGCCGTTTTCGCGTCACCGGGAGGCACGAGAGCCCTCCTACTCGAGGAGAGCTCGCGGGAGGGAGGCGCGGGCGCGGACTCGAAGTGTGCTCGCATGGAGCGAATGCCATGACAACGATGCTTGCCGCCGTGCTGCATGATTTCGGCAGACTCGAACTCGAACGGGTGCCGGCGCCGAGGCCACACCAGACGGGAGAGGTGCTGGTAAAAATCCATTCCTGCGGCTTCTGCGCTACCGACTACAAGGCCATCAAGGGCATCCGCCGAAATGTGACATTCCCGACAATTGTGGGCCACGAGCCGAGCGGCGTGGTGGCCGATGTCGGCCCGGGCGTGACACATTTCCGTGTCGGCGACCCGGTGATCGTGCAGCCGCTCGGACACTGCGGAGTCTGTCGTCATTGCCGCTCGGGCAACACGCACTACTGTGAGAACGCATTCGTCACCGGGGGCGATGGTCCGCAGGACGTGAGGCCCGGGGCATTCGCCGAGTATATGCTGACGAAGGAGACGAGCCTTTTCGGGAAGCCCGAGGGCATCTCGTTCGATGCCGCCGCGATCACCGAACCGCTCGCGGGCGCCTGGAAAGGTGTGATCCAGTACAGTGAGATGAGCATCGGCGATGACGTGGTCATCATCGGCGTAGGGAGCATCGGGCTGCTGTGCCTGATGGTGGCGAAGGCGGCCGGCGCGGCACGGCTGATCGCGGTAGACATGAGCGACTATGCGCTCAGGAACGCGCTTCGATTGGGAGCGACACACGCGATCAACCCAGATCGTGAGGACGCGAAGCGGCGAGTGTATGAGATCATCCCGGAGGGTCCCGACCTGGTGGTTGAGGCCGCAGGCCCGGTCGAGGCTGTGCGTCTGATGGTTGAGCTGCGGAGACGGGGCACGCGGTGGAACGTCTTCGGGATCACGACTCACGAGGAGTTCTGCCTCGACGGCGGCCTCACGCACTTCCTCGAGGGACGCATGGACGCGAGCTTCGGCACCACGCCGCTGGCGATGTCGAAGGCGATCCGTCTCATGGAGACCGGGCTGGTCGATACGGAGACGATTATTTCGCACCGGTTTCCGCTTTCGCGGATTCACGAGGCGATCGAACTGATGGGCTCGCCGGAGCGGAATAAGATCATCATCAACCCGTGAGGGCTGACGGCTGGCGCGACCTCAGCGGCGTGATCCTTCAGAGCTGAGACTCAACCCATCCGAAGTCAACGCGGGCGGCGCGGGGGATGGCGATGAGGAGCGATCTCTGTTCGCTGCTGCCGGCCGGACCCCGAATCATCTTCACGCGCACGGTCCCGCCCCGCTCCTCAACGCCGGATAGGCTGACTGCCGGTGCGTCGTTCGGCTGCAGCAGCCCGACGACGATATCATGGTCGAAGTCCACTGCGGGAGGCGCCGAAGAGGCGTTCGCCTTCCAGAATGCCTCCCAGGATTTCCGGTCGAGGAACGCCTCATAGATCGGCCGCTTGGGTCGCTGGAGCGCGCCCAGCGGCAGTGTTCGAGCCGCGACGGCCTCGCCACCTGGCTGCTCGGGTGCGGTGAACCGCATGGGTTTGAACTCAACATGAAGCGCTGATGGCACCGCGAGAATTTCGTACGGATAGACCATGACCTGTGCGTACATCGCGCCGGGCCTTGGCGTCACTTCCTCGTAGTACACGTAGGCAGCCTGCTCGTGTGCAATCTCGTACGCGTATGGGACCCGCAGACGATAGCCCGGGTTCGGCTTCGGGCCGAGGAAGATCGCCGCTATCTGCCACCGCCCGAAATCCACGAGGGGCGCCGGCGCCGTGCTGTGCGCCTTCCAGAAATCCACCCAGTCGCTCTCGCGCGAGAAGACGGTCTGCTGCGCTGCTATGCTCGCAGCATCGAGGGCATCAGACGGGAGTCTGAGCATAGTCTGAAGACGCGCGTCCCCGGCGAGTCCTTCGGCGGCCGCGCCGCCCGATAGGTACATCCCCGTCGCGAACACGGCCGCGGCGAATAGAGAAATCCTGACTGCGAACAGGCCCATCGTGCCCTCCTCAAGACCCACGTATTCGGGATACGACGACGCCTCTTCGACCCCTGTTCTCGGCGGAGCACAGAACGAGCACGGGGACGGGCGGGCTGCCCATCCGCGTGGTTTCCCGGTTCCGGGCAATCGCGCTACAGCTTGAACTGCGGCAGCCAGTCCTTGTTTGCCGCGAGTAGTTCCTCGAGCATGGGGCGTGCGGTTTCCGCGCCGTTGAGGAGTGGGTCGCTCGCCATGGCCGCCAGCGCCTTCTCGAAGCTCCCTTCGAGGGCCGCTTCGACGGTCAGATCCTCGCGCACGACGTGAGGAAGAACGACGGGGATGAGCTGCTCGGGCAGCGGGCTGGCGAGCGGATGATAGCCGGCTCCGTCGAGCACGCCGCGGGTCTCGACGATCGCGCCTGGCGGCAACTGGGCCACTTGCCCCAGGTTCGGGGCGTTCAGATTGTCGTCGAGCACGCGGCCGCCCTCGAGCGCGATGATCCACGCGCCGATGTCATCACTCTGTCGTTCGCCGACGACATCACTTGCCTCGCGGAACTCAAGCGTGTCTTCGCCGCTCAGCACACGCTCGACCCTGGCGCGTCCGTCCTTGTAGTACTGCTCGCGATCGGGGATGGTCGTTCGGACGAGACCGTACTTCTTGACGTTGTCCATGCCGCGCAGGAACGTCGGGAAGAATTCGGTGATGTGACGGTCACCGATGGCGGGCAGCGCGCCGAACTGCCGCCAGAGCATGAACCCGCAGCGGAAGCTGAAGAGTTTGCCGAACACAGGGTCTTTCTGCGCCTCTTCCGGCGACTTTGCGAGCCACTTGTCCACGCCTCTGTCGATCAGCAACTTCTGCATGCACTTGCCATTGACGATGAACGTGGTGAACCAAGAGCAGTGGTCGATGCCGGCGTTCACGTAGTGGCAGTCGTGAAGGCTGGCCCCGAAGAATTCGGCGTAGGCTCTGGCGACGCCGACGACACCATGGCAGAGGCCCAGGGCCTTTGCGCCGGTCTCTTTGGTGATGACGCGCGTCAACGCGGAGAGCGGATTCGAGAGATTCAGCATCCACGCGTCGGGGCAGCGCTTCTCCATCGCCTGGCCGAGCTTCAGGAACACCGGCACATTTCTCAAGGATCGGGAGAGCCCGCCGGGGCCCACGGTGTCGCCGACGGTGTGGAAAACGCCGTACTTCTCAGGGATCTCCAGGTCCGCGCGCATGGTCCTGAGGCCGCCCGTGGAGATGGTGACGAGGATGTAGTCGGCGCCGTCGAATGCCGCGGCCTGGTCGGTGGTCTGCTCGAACCTGATGCTGGTGCTCGCTACGTCTTTGTACTTGAGCGCGAGCCGGTGCATAAGCCCGAGGGGCTCGGGGTTGAGGTCGTGGAGCACGATCGTGCTGCCGTCGAGGCGCCTATTGCCGACGAGGTTCCCGAGCACGCCATAGGTCCATGAGAAACTTCCGCCGCCGACCAACACGATCTTCAGATTTGGCACTTCATACCTCCAGTCTGTAACTGGTCGTCGTATCGCGGCCCTACTGTCGCAGACGGTGATCGCGCCATGCCAGCGGGGCAGCCTTCCCTCACTTACGTGGGGCCCATCTCGGTGAGCACTTCGGCGATTGCGGGCAGGCTGGTGCGCCAGACGTGCTCGGGGACGTTCTCGGTGAGGCCGATGATAAAGCCTCTGCCGCGCGATTCCTTCACCATCTGGCGCGTGTGCTGCCGGATCCGGTCCGGCGACGCGAGATGAAGCGAGGAGGGGAAGTTGATCCAGAGAATCTTCTTCGGCCACGCGACACCAGCGTCGGCGACAGACATATCCGTGTCCGGCGCGGGGGTGAATGCCTCGATCACGTCGAGCTGTGAGGCAGCCACCACATCTGCCCATTCCGCGTTATTCGCGTCCATGTGCGAGCCGAGCAGCTTTCCCTTCGCATGGAGCATCTGGCCCAGCTCATCGTAGCAAGGCACGCAGTACTTCGCGAAACGCTCTCTGCCCAGGATCTCGGGGCTGGTGTTTCCGCAGTAGATGACGAAGTCGGCTGGGCCATCGGCGAGCATCGGGTAGGCCTCCCGCTCTTTCCCGCGCATCGTCTCGTAGAGCGAGAAGAACAAATCCGGCCGGTCGTACATATCCATGGAGAAGCGCTCGATCCCGAGCAGGTTCACGCGCATCTCCATGAGCGGCGAGTAGCCCATGTTCCCGCTGACGTAGCCATCCTCCCCTACCGTCTCGACCTCCTTGAGGAACTGGTCATAGGAGGGCCGGTAGATCGTGTCGCGGATCATGAACTCGACGGTGCGGTAGTCGTCGGGAGTCTTGATGTAGTTCTCAACGATCCAACTGCTGCCATACGCGGCGCCGATCCGCCAGGCCATGGAGACGTCGCCGACGGGCGTGCGCACGATGCTCCTGCCGTACGGGACACCGTTCTCCTCGTATCGTTTGTGTTCGGTCGTCACGTTGGGCCGCTCAGTCGTGACAAGTGGGACCCGCACTGAGTAGCCGAGCCCGAGCGCGTGCAGCCGCGGCCATTCGTCGCCGAATTCGGCGAGATCGCGGTACGTGGTGAACGGGATCTGGTCGACTGACTCCCGCCGCAGCGCCGCCGCCACTCGCTCTCGCACCGACATTCGCTGTGCCATACCAACTCCCGGGGAGCGCCCCCGTGCTGGGCTTCCTCGCATCCTTCGCCTCGGGCACGATGTGACCTCCCATGGACACCGCCTGTCGCGGCATCCAAACAGCTCGGCAGAGCAGTTGCTTTCCTCAGGCAACCGGTCGCGCCTGATGACTTTCGCCCTTACTTCTTTTGGGCGAAAGCTATTGGGCAGTCCAGAACTCGTGTCTGGGTCTACCTGCTTCCTTCGCGACATCGGCGAACTCCGGCCTCGCCAGAAGGTCGCGGACAAACGCGACGGCCTGCTCCCATGACTTCGTGCGATGGTCGTCCAGGACCAAGCTGAGCAGCACGCTCTCGTCCGGGCGTAGCGAAATGCTGACGATCCGCTCCATCTCCAGCAGCCTCGGCAGGAGCACCGTCAGCATGAGGACGTCGGGCAGCTTGCCGATGTGGAGCGGCTGGACGCCGCGGGCGGAGCAGACTGCCGGGACCTCTACGACCACGTCGTCGGGTACACCCTGGATGGCGCCACGATTCGGCACGTTCACCTGAAGCTCGGCAGTGTGCTCGCCCTCGAGGGCTTCGATCAGCGGGAAGTGCTGCTCTCCAGTCGGCCGCGGCTTGAAGGTATTGGTCAGCTCACTCGATGTGTCGGCAACCGCAGAGTGGATGGACCTGACATCTTCCTCGAGGTTCTTCAGATACTCGCTCCAGCCCAGCTCCGAGTCGAAGCCGCCCATCGGCTCGCCATACCACCTCTTCTTCGCGGCGAGATCGGTGTGGTACCACCACCCGCCGCGCCTCGGCGTATCGCCGATGGGGAAGAGGCCGGTGAGCTTGTAGAGCTCCACCGCGGCGCGGGACATCTGGTTGTCGCCGTAGCTCGGATGGTGGCTCGCCCAGAACGCCTCGGATGCATTCGCCACCCAGTCGTCGATCAGGTGGTACGCGTCCTTACCCTCGTACTCGAAGTGAGTGAGCCAGATCTCGTGGTTGAAGCCCACCATCCGGGCTGTCACTTTGCTGACGTCGAGGCCCAGGCGGCGCGCGATTTCGTGATAGCCGAGGTGGCCGTGACAGATGCCGCACACCTTCACGCCGGTGGCGCGGGTCATAGCCGTGCAGCCCTCGAAGACAGGGTTCGACGCCTGGATCAGCCACGCGTCAGGGCAGAGGCACTCCATATCGCGGGCCACCGAAACCATCATGCGGACTTGCAGGACGCGGTGGAGCCACATACTGCGGTAGTAGCCCTGCGCCTCCTGCCACGCGCGCAGGGCTTCGACCTGCGCGTGCCCGCCCACCTGCGCGGTGTTGATGACGTAGTCGGCGTCCTTCAGCGCCCTCTCCCGGTCAAGCGTCCACTCGAACCTGGCGTCCGCGCCAAGCTCCTTGGCATAGCGCTCCGCGAATCGGTGCATGATCTGCACGCGCTCCCGGTCGACATCCATGAGTGTGACCAAGCTGCCCGCTAAGCTCTTGGTCAGACAGATGTCCTTCACGACGCCAACGGAGAACGTCGCACTCCCGGCGCCGATGACACCCAGCTTGATGGGACGTGGCACTGCGGCTCTTCCCTTTCGCCTCGGCTAGAGGCTCACGCTCTCGACATCAACCGGCTCGCCGGTGTCAAACGATCGCTGCATCGCCGCGAGGACCGCCACGGGTCGGAGGTAGCTCGAGGGCGGCAGCGGTTCCTTCTTGGTCTCGAACATGCGGCAGAAGGTCCGGATACCGGCGAGGTAGACGTTCGAGTCCCATCCCAGCGTCGAATGGTGGGATTCCTTCTCACCGAAGACTGTGCCGGTGAAGCTGCCGCCCCAACCGTCGAGACAGTGCACGATGCCGAAAGCGCCACCGTCGAAGGCGATGGTGGCGATGCCGTCATTGCCCTGCCGAGTCGTCGATACGCGAACGGGCTTCGCCGCCACGAGGCTCAGCATGAAGTCCACCTGGTGGATGCCGTAGAAGAACACGCCGCCGTACTGGCTCTCGATCTCCACCGGTCCGGCAGTAACGAAAGAGCGGAGCTTGCCGAGGGCCCTCATTGCTTCCCCGAACTCCCGCGTCGACTGCTGAAGTGGGAGAACGCTGTAGCTCGTCAGGGGTGTGCCCTTGGTTCGCGCGAACTTCACGAACTCGATCCCTTCCTTCAGGTCAGTGCAGAACGGCTTGTCCACGTACACCGGGACTCCGGCCTCGATGAACGGGCGGGCAGCGGGGAGATGGTGCTTGCCGTGCCGGTGGTCCACGACGACGCCATCGACCTTCCCGATCATCTCAGGTGGATCCTGAACGATGTTGGCGATCTGACCTTCCTTCGCGGCCGTGTCCGCGTACTCGGCCGTTTCGCCCCAGACATGCGTCACCTCGAAGCCTGGCATCGCCTTCTCAATGTTAAGGGTCTTCGCGATGGCGATAGTGTGGCTGTTCTCCGCGCCGACGATTCCGATCCTCATTCGCCGCCTCCGTGTGATCGCTAGGTTCACGCTTTCTCGCAGACATTCGGGAAGAACACTCGCTCGGCGTTCTCCCAGTATACTTTCCGCTTCATCTCATCGGTGAGCTCGGACGATTCGATCGCGCCGATCGACACACCGGGATGGAACAGTGTGCAGTCGGTGCCGTAGACGACTCGGTCCTCGCCAACGAGTTCGATCGCCAGCTCGTAACGCCCTGGCTCGGCCGCGCTCGATACGGGATCGAGGTACACGTTGGGCGGAATCTCCGCCTCTTTCAGCGCCATGCACCGGCGCCAGTCCGGCCCCGCCAGATGGGTCAGTATTACGGGAGCGCCGTACGCGGCGGCCAGCTCCATCGCTGCCCGCATTGAGCTGACCGAGAAGGTGTGCAGCAGCGCCGGCAGTCGCAGCGACCTGATCGAACTGAACACTTCGAGGTAGCTGCGATGGTTATATGGGAGACCGTGGTAGTCGTCACGGCTCTTCACGCCGACGAACTTGGGGTGATCGGCCAGGCGCTCGACCTCTCGGACCGAGTCGGCAATCCGGTAGGGGTCGAGGTAGATGTACCCGTAGAGCATCTCGTGGCGCTCAATGGCGGCCCGCGTCTCCTGATTCCCCAGCACCAGGTCGGCCAGCAGCGCCTTCACCGAACTCACGATGGCTTTCTCGGTCTCCGCGCCGCGCATGAGGTCGACGAGGTCATCGGCGCCCGATCTCCCGATCGGGATGGAGTTCCATGGGCCGAAGTGGGTGTGGACGTCGAGCTTCCTCATCGCGCTGCCTCAAGCACGCGGCGTGCGTTGCCGGCGGCCGCCATCTCCATCTGGTCCGGCGGGAGGCCCGATCCGCGGAGAACCATGGCGGACGAACCAACGTTGAGTATGGGGTAGTTCGATCCCCACAGGAGGCGCGACGGGGAAAACGCTCCGGCCACTGCAGCGATGCCGTCAGGTGTCATCAGATCGCTCAGTTCGACATACCCCGAGGGCAGGAAGTCCGCCAGCGCGAGCAAATCCCCGAGCACGGCGTAGCGGTTGTGCGTGAGGATAAACGCGCCCTCCCGCCCTCTGAGCAGGTGGGCGAGCCGCGCCGTCTCCGACGCGGCCGTGGGAAGCATCACCGCGATTCCCGCCTCCGCCAGCGATTCCACCAAGCGCGCGCAGGCGGTGCTGTCAACTGCGTATCCGTGGACGTCGGGGAAGAGGCGCGCTATGGCGAACCCGAGATCGCGGATCGCATGCGCGCGTGTTGGCGTGTAGATGCCGGTTGGGCAGGCAACCGCTACGGGGCGGAAGTACTCGTCGGCCGCGCAGAGATCGAGGGTTTCCTGATTGCCATCCTGGCAGTCAAACAGGATTGCTTTCATGCTGCACGTGTACGCGCGAACGACTCCCCACTTCCGTCCGGCCCGCTTCACCTCCTCCGGCGCCGTCATCACGCCTGAGCGCGGGTCATACCCGAACCGCGTGTTGATGTCGATCAGGGCTGTGTTCATCGGTAGGTCCCGAGCGATACCACTGTCTCATACGCGGCGCGCATGTGTTCCACGGGCGTCATGGGCGGAACGTTGTTCCCCTCCGAAAAGATGTAGCGGCCGCCTTCCATCGCCCCGCTTCGCAATATTGCCGCGGTCTGCTCCCGGATCAATGAGGCAGGGCCGTCTCGCAGAATCCGCGGGTGGAGATTGCCTCGCAGCAGCGCGGCTGGCCCGAGGGCTTTCCGAAGCTGGCCGAGGTCGACCGGGAACCCGAGATCGAAGTCCTGGATGTTGAGTTCCTTCTGCAACAGAGGCAGCAGGCGCTGA
>JBEKKD010000058.1:0-13426 GCA_050010895.1 Armatimonadota bacterium | reverse complement strand
ATTCGAGATATTGCGCCAACGGACACTGAAGCCTGCGTCAGAATCGCGCTCGTCGCGTGGGCTCCAATTTTCGAGTCCTTCCGTGAGATGCTGGGCGACGAGCTGTTCCAGGTTCTGCGTCCGGACTGGCGCCAGACGAAGGCGGCGGAGATCAGGAATGGCTGCACAGGCGCGGGCGGGGCGATGGCGCTGGTCGCTACGGTGGGAGGGGAAGTGGTGGGATTCGTCACGTTTCGCTGCGACCAGGAGAGACATGTCGGTCAGGTCGGAAATAACGCCGTCGATCCCGACTTCCAGGGCCGAGGGATCGCCCCGCGGCTGTATAAGCATGCACTCGACCGGATGAGGGCGCTTGGCATGAAGGTCGCCATGGTGCAGACGGGGGGCGATCCGTCCCACGCTCCGGCAAGAAGGGCATACGAGAAGGCGGGGTTCACAGCGAGAGTTACTTGGGCCGATTACTACCAGAAGCTCTAAAGGGCCACGAGCGTGGCGTCGAAAGGCATGGGAGTCTGCTGGTGGGGAGAGCCGTAGTCCGTACATCCGACGAGGCCGATATCGCCGATGCTCTCCGGAAGGCGAAGAGGCACGGGCTGCTCGAATCGCTGGTTCGAGTGTACGAGACGTTCCCGGAGAGCACCTGCGATGGCTGTGCGCGGTGCTGCTTCGAGAGCCCGGGCATCTTCTTCGTTGAGTACCTGCGCGTGATGGGATCAGTAGAGGGAATGCCGCAAGCGCGCCGCGATACGCTCATGCGGCGGGCGATCGGGGAGCTGTTCTTCGCATGGATCGACCCCGAACGGACCTGCATCTTCCTCGAGTCCTCACGATGCGCCATCTATGCAGAGCGCCCGCTCGCCTGCCGCCTTTTTGGTTTCGTCGCGCCCGCCGATCGAGAGGCCGCCGAAGTGACGGCGCGGATCAGCGCGCGGGAGGAAGCGCGGCGACTGGCTCGCCTCGGGATCGTTATTCCGGAGGAAATCGTGACCCGGTCTCTGATGAGCTGTGACCGGGTGCGAGACAGACACGGTCGCCCAGTCAGGCAGGTGGACGCCGATGAGCTGGCATCACGCGTCGCCGGAATAGACACGGCGTTATTGCCTCGCGAAGTCGTGATGCAGGAGTTCTGCTTCCGATCGGCGCCGGAGCGTCTGGGCGCGATGTGGTTCGGCGGCGCTGCCGTGGAGAAGATGCGGATCGAGATGCTGGGGCGGGCGCAGTCGGGTGAGCAGGTGGATGATCTCGTTGAAGAGCTCCGGCGGATGATCAGGGACGCAGGTCGCAGATAGGAGGGACGCGAGATGGGACTCGGGCTGGGACTGATCGGCTGCGGTTCGATGGGGCGGGACCTCGGGAAAGCTGCAAAAGAGAAGGTGCCGGATGCGAAACTGACGGCGGCGTTCGATCCGTACCGCCCGAACGTGGCGGCGTTCTGCGCCGAGTCCGGAGCGGCGCCGGACCAGTCGCTGAACGAGCTTCTGGGGCGCGATGACGTTGACGCGGTGATCATCGCTTCTCCCAATAGCCTGCACCGCGAACAGACGGTAGCCGCGGCGCAGGCCGGAAAACACGTCTTCTGCGAGAAACCGATGGCGCTCTCGGTGGCCGACTGCGACGCAATGATCGCAGCTTGCGACGCAGCCGGCACGAAGCTCATGGTCGGGCACAGCATGAGGCTGTATCCGCTGCCGCGCAAGCTGCTGGAGATCGCGAAGAGCGGCGAGATGGGGGCTCCGCTCTTTGGATTCGCGTCCTATTTCTTCGACGGGTTCCGGCAGAGGGACAGCGGCATCTGGCACCTGGATCGCGCAGGTTCAGGCGGGCTGTTCTTCCATATGGCGATCCATCACATTGACCTGTTCCTCACCATCTTCGGCGCAGCGAACCAGGTCCAGTATATGGGCGGACGGCATGGTCAGCAAGTCCACGACTTTGATGACATCGGGAGCGCGCTGATCGGATTTGATACGGGAGCCACCGGGGCGCTGACGGCATCCAGCCTTGCCCCCGTGTCATGGCGGGAGATCGTCATTCTCTTCTCGGGCGGGTTCGCCCGGCTCGACAACCCATGGGGCCATCTCGAATACGGCGCGGAGGAGGCGAGCATGACCCGGGTCGAGCCGAAGGACGTGCCCGGACCGGGCGCGGTTGAGGCGGAACTCGCGAGCTTCGCGCGCTGGGTGCTGTATGACGAGCCGCCGTTCTTCACCGGGCGCGACGGCCGGGCCGCCGTCGCTGTCGCGGAGGCACTGACGCGCGCGGAAGAGACGGGGAAGGTGGTTCCGGTGCAGAAGTAGTCGGGGCCGGCTTACCAGTTCACGGGGTACACGTTCATCTGCACGACAGCGCCCATGAGTGTGTAGAACGCGCCGTTCAGCAGATCACCCATTATCAGGCCGAGGAAGAGGGGGAGACTGCGTCGGTAGAGCCGCATCCCGCCATAGCGCAGCACGAGAGTCTTCGTCAACCATGCGATGAAGAATGGCACGGGCAGATGGCCCCAGCTATAGGTGTTCGCCATCGCATAGCCGACGGGGTGCAGCGGGAACCCGAGGAAGCGCATACGCAGGAATGCCAGCAGGCAGGTGACCCCGAGCCCAACCGCGTCGAAGCTGGCTGCCGCAAGGTCCGCGCGCGGGGGAGACGCAAGCTGTGAATGCAGCTCCAGGAATGGGATCATGCCCATCTCGGTCCGCCACCAGTCGGTCTTTGCCGCCGCTCCCAGGGAATACCAGACGAACAGGCCGCTCCAGAACGCTACGGTGATGGCAATCGCGACCGCCGCTGCCATTGCGAATACCAGTTGCCGCAGCGAGATGCCGGCGGCCATCGCCATCCGGAAACCATCAAGCTGATGGGGCATTGATGCGCATCGCATGTCAAAGGTGCTAACCGACCGCAGGTAGGCCATGATCGTGAGGTCGACCGGCCGGAGCTGGCCTGCCCCAAACCCCTCGGTGATCAGCGTGTTTGGGTCAACGGTCGGGCCGAAGAGCCACGCATTCCCGGCCTCGGCGCGGATGCGGGTCGCCGCGATCAGGTAGAGGAAGATCAGACCGAACATCAGCAGGCTGATGCGGAGACTCATTCCGGCCGCGGTGCACATGAGAATGAGCGCGCCGAAGGCCGCCAGAAACCCGAAGAGCGCCCATCGGTACGGGAGCGGCTCCCGCTCTTCTCCCTTCATGCTCCGGCTGATACCGACCGCGCGTCGCACTACCTGGCCCAGGTAGTTGCGGCTCATCCACAGCGAGATCAGTGCCAGGGCGATGAATGCACCGGCTCCCTGATTCTGGATGTACGGCGGATCAGTGGTGACCGACGCGCCGGGCTGGCGCCAGCCAAGAGCAGCCGCGGTTACGAGCTCGAGCCTCGTGAATAGGAAGAAGAACCAGTAGCTGAACGTCACCTCTCGAGAGAGTAGATAGGCGATTCCAACAACGAATGGGTAGAACGACACTGGGAGGCTACCGGCCGCGTTCCAAGGGAATTCGGTAATCCAGTCCGAAGCGTCAACAGTCCGGACCTGGATCCCGGGAACAGCCGGGAAGTTCAGGTGCAGGTTGTTGATCGTGCCGATGCCGAACGCGACCCCGAAGCCGATCCACATCAGCCTGTTCCGCAGCAGCGAACCGCCCGGCTCGGTCATCTCGAGCGGCAGCACGGCCGTCGGGAACGTCAGGCGTTCGTTGTCGATCCAGGGCCGGCGAAGGATCGCCGAGAGGCACAGGGTGGCGGACACGAAGGCGAGCAGGAATCCGCCCCACACCCAGAACGGCGTCAGCCAGACGCCGACGGGAACCCGGGCGTTCCCGGCATAGAACTCGTCGAGCGCCTGCAGATCCCGGGGCGCGAACCACGTGGGGATCCACTGCTGGAAGTACTGCCACTGGTTAGCGGGCGTGGCAAAATGGAAGGCCGCGGCAAGGGTCGGGATAAGGAAGTGAATACCGCCACTCGAGGCGAGCACTGTGGAGACAGTCATCATCACGTAGATCGTAATGAGCTCGGCCTGCGAAAGCTGGAACCGAGGCGCTATTGCACGCAACAGGACGTTCACTGCGATGAGCGCGGCCAGCGCGGCAAAGGCCCCGACGGGGATGGAGGTATTGGCGAGCGCAGTGTGGCCGCGGTCTCCGCCCAAGACCAGTTCGGCGTGGTGTATCCAGACAGTGACGACCGAACACCCGAGCACACCCAGCGTGATCGAGCGCCAGGTGAGCGGTTTGCCGGTGGCTCGCCGGGCGGTGTCCTCCATCAACAGCGCCTGTTAGAACTCCTGGATGAGTGTGAGCAGCTTCCGGTCGAGTCTATGCCCGTGGAAATCCTCGTACTCGACATCCCGCCGCTCCGAGTCGAGAATGCCGAAGGAGCCGCGAAAGTTCCACAGCGCATACCCGATGTTGCGGCTCTTCAGGATCTCCATTACGTCCCGCAGCCAGGCGAGCACGACGGGATGCGGCGTCTTACTGTATGCTCCCCCTTCACCGCAGTGCACGCCGATTCCCTGGGCGGCGAGTTCACCCCATGGACGGTAGTGCTCCTCCAACGCTGCTCGGTCCCAGACCCTCGTCCCCTCCGTGTGGTTCGGCCACGTCGGCTCCGGCCACTCGGGGCTGCTCGCCCACTCGGCCTTGTAGTGAGTCAGCGTGTGGGGAGTGTATGCGCGGCAGCTCTGCGCCACCTTGACATCTGCAAGCTCCGGGCACGGCATGCTCGCCCACTGCACACCATCGGCAATCACCAGCCGCTGCGGATCGATTCGGTGGATCGCCTCGGTCGCTGTCTTCACGACGCGCTTGTGATCATCCCGGGTCATTTCTGCAACCGGCGCTGCGGGCTCGTTGATCAGGTTGAAGCTCAGCTCTGACGAAGGGATGCCTCTGTAACGCTCGGCGAACGTGCTCCAATGGAAGCAGAACGCGTCGAGCGCCGACTGATCCTTCCAGAGGTTGTACGGCTCTTTGCGCTCGGGGTTCACGCTATACCCTGGACCGCGATGGAGATTCAGGTCGACGTGAATGCCGTGTCGGCGACCCAGCTCTACCGCGCGGTCGACCTTCGCCAAACCGGACTCCAAGAGCCTGTAGGCATCGTCTCCCTCGATCCACAGCGTATAGCACATCGGAAGCCGGACGAAGTCGAAGCCCCAGTCGCGTATCCAAAGGAAATCGTCTTCCCGCCAGTTGCCATCGCTCCTGGTGGTGAACATATCGAGAAGGTTGAACCCGCGCCAGCGCGGCAGCACAGTTTGACTCACCGTCCGCTCCTTTGCAGTTCCGCGAGGACTGGGGCAGCCGGATAGCGGCACGACAGCCGCTGGCAACGCGTCCATCTCCATCCGTACGAGATCTCGACGAGCGATGCCCTCACGGTGACCGCTGTGGAACACCCCGGTACCCCGTCGGCGGAGTTCCAGACCGGGCGACGCGGTTCCTCTAGGCGCGCAGACGTAACAGTGTGCGGCGGGTCAGTCGTTCAGATGGTCGCGTAGAGAAGCCGGCTCGATGCTGAACGTCTGAACCATGGCCGTGATGTCGCACACGCTGTCCTCAAGCAACATCCTCAGCTGATCCGAAGTGATGGGAAAGCGCCTCCAGGCTCGCCCGAGCACGGCCGCGGCCGGCCCGATCAGTTTGGGCGAGAAGTGAATCTTCGGCTTGGTGACGCCGTCAGCTTCGGCCACGAGGTCGACAAGCTCCTCGAAGCCGAAGGCCTCGGGCCCTCCGAGTTCATAGGCCTGCCCAGACGTCTGCGATTCCCTGAGCGCAGACACGAAGCAGGAAGCGACATCTTCAACCCAGACCGGCTGAAGGAGGGACGTCCCGCCGCCGATGATGGGAATCACGGATCCCTGGCGCAACAGCTTGCGGACCTCAGCAATGAACCCTCCGCCGGGGCCAAAGATGACTGACGGCCGGAAGATGGTCGCCGGGAACCCGGAGCCGCGCACCAACTCCTCGGCCTCCCACTTCGTGCGATGGTATTCGCTGCGCGCCGCGGGCCTGGCCCCCAGAGCACTCATGTGTAGGAGGCGAGGAACACCTGCCTCGTGGCAGGCCTGAATGACTGTGCGGGTGCCGTCGACATGGACACGGCGGAACGTCTGGTCCCCCATCTCGCGGATGATGCCCACCAGATGGATGACAGCGTCGCAGCCCCGCGCGGCCTGGACGACAGCGGATAGATCGCGCACGTCGCCCTGAACCATGTCCGTCCCGGGCATGTCAACCCACGACCGCGCCAGCACGCGCACCTTCTCGCCCCCAGATGTGAGGCGAGAGACGATGTGGCTACCGACGAAACCAGTTCCTCCCGTCACTAGAATCATGTATCGTCGTACCGTGATGAAAGCGTTTCCGCGCATCGGCTCCTGGCACCTTTCCAGATGACACACGCTGTGTCGCAGCGCGGCCATTCCCGGGGCGCCGCACATAGGAGCGGGTGCTGCTTGTCCTCCGCGCGCAGGGAACTCTCCGGGGAACAGTGAATCTAAAACGTGGGACGAGTAGCCGCCGGGGGAGTGCCCGGTCTGGCAGGAGCGACGATGACGGTAGCATCTGGGGTCACAGCGTCTTGCGCTGCGCGCGTCCACACCGCTCTTTTTTCAGGCGGCGCTGCCATTCAGGCAGAGGGCCCTGTTGGTTCTGAGGAGAAGGGCGTATCTCGATCACTGGCAGCGGACTGGCGTGTTCACCTCGGGCTGATCACGCTTATCGCTCTCATTCCGCGCATCATTTACCTGGCTCAGATCTACCACTGGCCCTTCTTCTTCTATCCCGTCCTCGATTCACGAACGCAGAACGCGTGGGCAGAGATCCTGCTCAAGAGCGCTGGCATCGGCAACACCGAAGTCATGGCGAAGCCGCCCCTGTACGCCTACTATCTTGCGCTGATCAAGGCGCTCGTGGGCACTGGTGAACTCAGCCTTTTCGTCGCGCGTCTGCTGCAGTTGGTCATGGGCGCGGTGTCGTGCGGCCTCACTTATCTGATCGGCAGGCGGGTGTTCGGCACGGCCGTGGGGCTGCTCGCTGGCGCGATGATGGCATGCTACAGTCCCGGCGTCTTCAACGACGGCGAACTACTCGATACTGCGCTATCCGTGTTGCTCACCACATTCTTTTTGCTCGGCATGCTCATCGCGCTCGACAGTCCCACAACAGGCCGGTGGCTCGGGGTCGGGCTGGTGCTCGGATTGCTGGGCCTCACCCGAGGCAATCTGCTGCTGCTGGCGCCTCTGTCGCTCGTGTTGCTGTTCCTGTGGATGCACAGGAACGCCGACTCGGATGATCTGCGGCGCTATGCCGGGGTGTTCGTCCTCGGCATCATCATGGTGATTGCACCGATCACTGTCCGCAACTACCTTATCACTGGCGGGCTCGTACCCATCTCCAATAACGGCGGGATCAACTTCTACACCGGGAACAGCCCGAATGCCGACGGTTACACGCCGATCCTGTCCGGGGTGGCGTGGCAGCGGACGTGGTACGTGAAGGTACCGGGCACGACCGCCGGCGGCCTGCCGCGGACGGTCGGCAGCCTCTCCCTGGCCGAGCAGGACCAGTTCTGGATGCGCCAGGGCATCCGCTTCTGGGTGGATCACACCGCCGGTGCGCTGGCGCTGCTACTAAAGAAAGCGTGTCTCTACTGGACCGCCTACGACATCCCCAACAACGTGAGTTACGACTGGGGACGGTCCCACGCATCCGTGCTCCGGGTGCTCCCATTCACGTTTGCCATCATCGGCCCTCTGGCGCTCACGGGCATGGTGATAGGTGGTTGGCGGAACCGGCTGACATGGGCGCTCACTCTGTTCGTCCTGGTGCAATGGATAGCCGTCATTGCCTTCTTCGTGAACGGACGCTATCGCATGACCGCGCTCCCCGTGATGTGCGTATTCGGCGCATACGCGATTCTAGAAACGCTCCGGCGCGCGCGGAGCCGGGAGCGGACCGCGCTCGCGCTTGGGCTCCTCGCGCTCGCCGCGTCGGCGACGTTTGTCAACGCCGACCTCTATGGTTTGGCTCGCAGGCGCGCCGCGAACCGCGACTGGCTTTTCCTCGGCCAGTCCTATGCCCAGACGAGAGACTTCCAGAGCGCGAGGGACGCTTTCCAGAAGGCCACCGTAGCGGACCCGACCGACGCCGATGCGTGGTTCTATCTGGCGAACATAGATGCGCAATCAGGCGATCTGGTAAGCGCGTCTGCCGCCTATCGGCAAGCAACGAAAGTCGCGCCGGATTTTGCGGACGCGGCCGCCCGCTATGTTGAGCTTGCCATCGCCCATAGGCAGGCGCTTGCGGAGCCGGGGCGACTGTTGGCGAAGGCGGTGGATAGTCAACCCTCGAATGTGCAGGCGCTGGCGACGCTGGTGCGTGTGGACGTCAGGCTGGGGAAGAATGCCGATGCGGCCGAAGCGCTGAATGCCATGGCGGATGCCTTTAGCCGCTGGAGCAAGAGTGACAGCAGCTACGATGAGACGCAGATGTGGGTACAGCAGGCGATCGGGGATGCCCAAGCGGCGGGGATCGCTGTCCCCCAGCCGCCAAGAGAGGGCGCACCCGCCAGGGTCCCGCAGGGACTGACTCAGTGAACGGCCTCGATCTATGAGGAAGAACGCTGCAGCGCTTTTCGTATTGCTAGGACTCGTAGTCGGGATTGCCGGCTGGCACCTCATGCCGTCCGCGCCAGGCAGGCTGGACTATGCCATCGAGATCGCCGATCCGCGCCCGGCGGCGGAGGCGACGATGCCTCAATGCCTGCAGGCTTTCCATGCCACGCATGCTCTTGCCGTCGACCTTCAGGAAGGCAGAGGGCCGAGCCGTTTTCTGCTGGTAGACACCAGAGCGAAGATGCTGTCGTCTAGTGATGTTGAGCTCGGAAAGCTACCTGAGAAGAGAACAGAGCGGACTACCTCTGGGCCTCTCGACGCCATGGCAGGCGTGGACACGGGACTACACCTGGGTCCGGAAAGGGTCGATGGCGTCGAGCTCCGCATCGTGGCAGTGCTACAGCATCTCGGCCCGATCATGGACTCCAGCATCGTCATGTCAGACGCGCCAGACGCACTGTCGGCGCTTGGGCCGCTGACAGAGAAGGCAAGGGCGCGGTACCTGTTGTTGACGGAGACGCCTCTGGAGCGCAGCCGCGCGCTGGACAGACTCCGCGCTGACGCGTCGCTGCTCCCGACGAGGGCAGAGGTGATCAGTCCCGTGAAGCCGCTGCCGATGCCCAATCCGATCCGGATCACACTGGCTGCTGTGTTCATCTTCGGCGGCGCGCTGGTCATCGGCATCCAGGTCCGCAGATTGGGCAGAGATGAGATCGCGCAGCGGTTCTCCTGGGGTTAGCCGTCGGTGGCCGGGGTTGTGTGGGAGAGGATGATGCTTCGAGGATTGCCGATCGTCCTCGGGATGCTTCTGTCCGTGGCCTGCACGTGGGGCGAGGGCGCGAAGTCTCACGCCGTACCTCCGTCGCACGTCATCCGTGGCGTGCCGTTCGCCGCATACCGGAGCGATCTGTGCGGCCCCGCTGCGCTGGCGGCCGTGCTTCAGTTCTATGGAGAAAAAGCGACGGCAGAAGAGATCGCCAAGGAGATCTACCTGCCGAACTATCACGGTACTCTCAATCTCGATCTGCTCCTGTACGCGCGGGCACGCGGTTTTGATGCATGGGCAGGCGAGGGGGATGCGGAGAGGATAAGGGAGGCGGTGGCGCAGAACCGGCCGGTTATCTGCATGGTGAGAGAGAGCGGCCGGCTTGCCGACAGAAACCACTTCGTGATCATCCGCGGGTATGATAGCGCTCGACGGATATGGCTCTCGGACGACGGAGACGCACGGGAAACCCCAAGGAAGATGGATGATTTCGAACGGCGCTGGCGGGAGTGCTCGCATTGGATGCTGGTCGTGAACGGGAAGAAGACGCCGGCGCCGCCGGCACGAGAATGAGGCGCATTGTCTTTCTCCTGCTGCTGGGCAGCCTGCTAGCGGGCTGCCAGACAGACCAGAATGGGGTCCGAGTGAACCTCTCAGAGGCCGTCCGCGCCTACCGGGAGAGCATCGACCGCAAACCCGATCGAGCACAGATGGAGCGGCTGGTTGCCAGGCTCAGCGCGGAACAACTCAACGACATGGGTGTCATATACGAGAGAGAGGGCCGGCTCGACAGGGCGGAATGGGCTTACCAGCACTCGGTGTGGCGCAATCCCAGATTCGCGGTCGCATACGTGAACCTGGGCAACGTGCTGCGCGCACAGGGGAAGACAGAGGACGCGCTGTTTCGGTATCGGCAGGCGATGAGCGCCGATCGGGCCAGCTTCGATGCAGCGAACAACTTCGCGGATCTGTGCGCCGAGAAGCGAGTGCACCTGGACGAGGCCCTGGGGAGGCTGAAGCCCGTCGCGAGGAGCCCTGGTCCGCACCGGGCCTATGGGCTCGACACGCTCGGGTGGCTATATCACCTGACGGGTGATGACCCCCAGGCTGCGGAGACGCTGAACGCAGCTCTGGACGATCCCGGGGCGAAGGATACCGGCCTGCGCCTGGTTATCCACGAGCATCTGGCGGAAGTCTATAGCGCCATGGGGAAACAGCCGGCGGCCCAGGCGCAGCAGGCGGCGGCGGACGCCATTCGGAGACAGGGCGGTACATCCGGCCGCCCTGCCGGTTGATGCGTGCGGGCGTGTGCCCGAGACCGACATTCGAAACGACTAGGGCGAAAGGAGGTGAGTCGTTGAAACCTACTCGGCTGGTAGCATGGACATTGGTCCTGGCATTGGCGCTGGCGATGGCCGCGCCAATGGCGATGGCGGCCCCTGTGCCATCACAGACTACCTGCGCGACTGCAGCCGCAGCAGACGACAAGGCGGTGGCGGCGGAGCGCGACATGATCAAGGCCAAGCTCATGGATTTTGGCCTGACTGAGAAGAAAGCAGCCGACCGAGTCAGTCTGCTCACGGACGAAGAGGTCCACGCTATTGCGTTGGATCTGAACTCAGTGCAGACTGCCGGACTGCGATCCAGCGATTCCTGGGACACCACGACGGTGCTGCTTGTGGTGATCCTGGTGGTGTTGCTGGTGCGCTAGCATCGGCCGCACTGATGCACCGCGAACGATGGCGCTCGCCGAGCTGGCGAGCGCCATCTCACACCGATGCCCCGGCTCTCGACGACCACTGCGCTCGCTATCCGCCGGAGTATCGCTCTCAGAGGCGACTGACTCAGCAGGCACGCGCGGCACGCGCAGCGAATCAGCCAGCGACCCTCGCGTAGCGATTCGCGCAGGTACTCCTGAGACAGTGACGCAACCTGAATGGCACGGTTCTTCCCGCTCTTCATACAAGTGAGCGGTGCAAACGGGCCATCCAGAAAACCGCGGCTGCCGGAGCGAATTGGCGCAACGCCCAGGGCGAGCTGGAAGGGGTGTGACATGAAGCTCATGATCGCGACGGACATGGAGGGCATTGGGGGGATCTTCACCTCCGATCAGACCGGCAAGAAGATCAGGCGCGCGGACGAGAACTACGACTCCTGGCAGGAGGCTCGTCGCCTGCTCACCGCCGAAGCAAATGCGGCCGTCGAGGGAGCAAGGCAGGGAGGGTGTGACGAAGTCGTTGTGTGGGACGGCCACTCCAGCGGGAGCAACTTCGTCATTGAGGATCTGCACCCCGATGGTGAGTACATCATCGGCACCGGCTACCGCGACTGGATTCCACTTGATGCCACCTACAGCGGCCTCGCGCTGTTGGGCTTCCACGCTATGGCGGGAACCCCGAACGGCGTTCTCGAGCACACGCAGAGCTACGAAGACGCATTCTACTCGGTGAACGGCGTTGAGATGGGCGAGATCGGCCAGGCCGCGTTGCTGGCAGGTCATTTCGACATTCCCGTTGTCTTCATCTCAAGCGATGATGCGGGGTGCGCGGAGGCGATGAGATTGCTGGGTGAGCACATCGTAGCGGTTTCGGTGAAGACAGGACTGGCGCGCGAAGGGGCGAGACTGAAGGCCCCGCAGCGTTGCCGCGAACTGATCCGACTGGGCATGACGCAGGCGATGTCGTTGGTTGGCAGGCCGGAGACAAAGCCCTTCAAGCTCGACCGGCCCTACCATGTCGTCAGCGAACACTTTGCTCGCCGCACGCATATCCAGACGGACCAGGAACTGAGAGACGGCCGCACTCGATTCATCACGCGCAGCGAGTGGACCACTGATTCCGTTCCGTTCCTCGACATCCGGCATCCCGGATAGCCGTTCACTCAGTTAGGCGAGGCAGGTGGCATGAAGAAAGCCGTTCTTCTGGGCAATCGCAGGGCGGAACTCGTTGACGTGCCTGATCCGCAGCCAAAGGAAGACTGGGCGTTGGTGAAGATCCACGCAGCGCCCATGTGCACGGAGTACAAGACGTTCGTCGGCGAGCACCCGGCGGACAATCTCGGGCACGAAGCCGCCGGCGAGGTGATCGCGATCGCGCAGCCGGGCCCTGTGCAGGTTGGCGACCGCGTGGTTGTCCTGCCCCAGTACCCCTGTGGCAGATGTGAGCTCTGCATCGTCGGCGATTACATCTATTGCCAGCACGTCTACGACACCAAAAGGTTCATCGGGGCGCGGGATGGCACGGCAACGATGGCGCAGTACATCCTGAAGCCGGCGTGGCTGCTGCCCGCGATCCCGGACAGCATGTCATATGAGATGGCATCGCTCGCGTGCTGTGCGCTGGGTCCGACGTTCGGACCTATGGACACGATGAACGTCAGCGCATTCGACACGGTGCTCATCACCGGCGCGGGGCCGGTCGGCCTCGGCGGCATTGTGAACGCCAAGTTCCGCGGGGCGAGAGTCATCGTCGCCGAATACCATCCCTATCGCGTGGATCGCGCACAGAAGCTCGGGGCCGATCTCGTCGTTGATCCGCGTGCGGAGGATGCCGTGGAGCAGATCGTGGATTTCACGGGCGGGCTCGGCGCCGACAAGGCCGTCGAATGCTCAGGCCACGTACCTGCCCAAAGGCTGTGCATCGATTCGGCGAGGCGCCGCGGCAGCGTGGCTTTCGTCGGTGAGTGCTACGATGATACGTTGAGGATCACGGTGAGTCCTGACCTGATCCGCAAAGGGCTGACCATCCATGGGTCGTGGATGTACAATCGACGCCTGGTTCCGGAGATTCTGCAAGTGATCCAGCAGTCGCCTGTGATCAACAACCTGATCAGTCATGTCCTGCCCATGAGCCGAATCCAAGAGGCGATGGAACTCTCGGCTTCGCACAACTGCGCGAAGGTCATCCTCAAACCGTGGGAATGAAGCCAAATCGGGTAGGAGGGGTCGTCACCGGCCCCTCCTCCCACACCACCGGACATGCGGGTCCGCATCCGGCGGTTCACGATGCTGGTAACGCCAGGTATCTGCGGTAGAGGCTGGAGTAGCCCAT
>JBEKKD010000057.1:0-13538 GCA_050010895.1 Armatimonadota bacterium | reverse complement strand
TGACGCCGATGATGTCCGGCAACTGTCGATGGCGGCCGACATCTCAGTCGCCGAGGCGCTGGCCGAGCTTCGGACTGCCGGCGCGACCGCGGTCGCTGTCCGCGAGGTCACTGTCGGCGAGCTGGTGGCGCTTGGAAACGTGCTGCCGCTGAGCCTCCCTGGCGCGACGAGCCTCGTCTCACCCGACCCGGACATCCTCTCGGCTCTGGCGGTAGCGATTCACGCGAAACTCCCCTCGGTGGAGATAGGCGTGGTGCAGTCAGGGACGCCCGCCATCGTGGTCCGCGGTATGACGATGGACCAACTCGCCAAGGTGCCCGTGCTGCTCCGCCCCGAAGACTTGCAGCTTGCGCGGGGCGCGGGGCTGAGGGTGGTCGCGCGGCTGGTGAACTTCGCGGCAGCGTCGCCAGAGGCCATCAACGCAGCCGCGGTCGAGGCCAAGGCTGCCGGAGCGCGCCTCATCATCTTCCGCGAAGATCAGGTGCTCGGCTTCCACGATCTCCTGGGCAGCGCCGCAGAGTCACTTAGCAAGTTCGATCTCATGTATGGTTATGTGGAGATCGTGAACCAGAAAGGCGGCGATGCTCTGGCCGCGAAGCTGGCCTCACGCCTGATCCGCGTCCACAGTGTTACCGACGCGGATATGCAGACGATCTCAGCCGAGTCCGGCGTCGCCCGCTATGAGCGTGCCGTCGAGGAGCGCAACATTCGTGCCTGCTACGTGCGGCTGATCCTGCGTCCGCAGCCTAGCCCGATGGTCAAGAACGCCCGCTATGTGGCCAACATCACAAACACTATTCGGAGTCGCGGCTTCCGGATCGGCCCGCCAACGCCTTTCGCATCCCCCGGCGGGTGGCCGCCGCGGTGGGCGCGAGTACTGGTCCTGTTGGCGCTGCCGGCGGCGTTCGTCCTGCTGCTGCGGCGCCTTGTGCCCCTCGGCTCGGCGCCATCGTGGGCGATCCTCCTCATCGTCCTCGCAGGTGGCATGGCCCTTGCTGTGGCCAAGCGCACTCTCCTCATCCCCGTTGCCGGTCTCGCCGCGGCCTGCGTCTTCCCCGCGCTCGCCCTCATCTGGGCCATGCAATGGTCCCGACTCCCTGCGCTCGGCCTCACGATGTTGAGGCTCGTCGGCCGGGGCGTCATCGCCCTCATCGGCGCCTGCGCGATCACTCTCGTGGGCGCCATGCTGATCGTCGGCATCTACTCACCGGTCCCGTATATCGAGGGAATCGGGGTCTTCGCAGGAGTGAAGCTCGCCTACCTGGCGCCCCTGGTGCTGGCCTTCGCAGTCGCGGTCACCGGAAGCCCGGGCATCCCGGAACCGCTGAACCATTGGTGGGCGCGCGCCAGGCTATGTTCGACGCGGTTCTTCAGCCAGCCGATCACCATCTTTCTGGGCATCGTAGTTGTCATCGCGCTCGGGGCGCTCGCGTTCACCATCAGTCGCAGCGGCAACCAGCCCGCGGTAGCGCCGACCGGGGGTGAACTGAGGCTGCGAGGCCTGCTCGAAGCTGTGCTGATAGTCCGCCCGCGCACGAAAGAGTTCCTGCTGGGGCACCCCGCGCTGATGCTCCTCGTCGCGCTCTCGCTCCGCGGCAGGCGGACCTGGTTGCCATTGGTCGCGGTGCTTGCCGGCATCGGTCAGATCTCCCTGCTGAACACCTTCTGCCACTTCCATTCGCCTCTCCCGGTCAGCTTTCTGCGGACCATCAACGGCATGTGGCTAGGTGTGATCGCTGGGATCGCTCTGGTACTCGTATGGCGCCTGGTTTTCGATCGACGCCCTCGCCTGCGGAACCCATGACCAGATCGCCACGGATCCTCGTCTCCGGCTACTACGGCTTCGCCAACGCCGGGGATGAGGCCATTCTCGCTGGGCTCGTGCAGGGATTCCGCGAGCGCGCGCCTCAGGCCGAGCTGACCGTTCTCTCAGGCGATCCCGAGACCACGATCGCCGAACACGGCGTGGCAGCCGCGCCGCGCGATCTGCGTAGCGCCTTCCACGAGATCGGGGAGGCCGATCTGCTGATCAGCGGAGGAGGCGGACTGCTTCAAGACGCGACGAGCTGGCGCTCGCCTCTCTATTACCTCAGCGTCCTACAACTCGCGCTCGCAGCAGGCATTCGGGTTGCCTGCATTGGACAAAGCATCGGTCCCCTGCACCGGCGATGGATCCGCTCGCTGACCAGGCGCATGCTCTCCAAGGTTCCTCTGTTGTCTGTACGTGACGGCCTCTCTCAGGCGGCTCTGCGGGCACTCGGCGTCACCAGGGAGGTGTATGTCGCCGCCGATCTCGCATTCATACTGCCGCCTCCTTCGGGGACCGAGATCGCTGCTGCGCGACAGGTAGCCGGACTGCCCGATGACACGCGTCCTTCACTCGGGCTGGCCCTTCGTCAGCCGCGGGGAATGGCGAAGGAGCCGCTCGCAGTTGCTCTCGCCGAGGCGATCGGCCCTCCCTGCGACCACCTAGGCTTGCGGCCCGTGTTCATCCCGATGCACTTCCCGCTCGATATCGAGTTTGCCGAAGCGGTAGCCTCGCGGCTGCCCGTCACGGCCGAGGTCGTCCGCTCTCGGCTGTCAGCTCGCGGAATCCTCGCCCTGATGGGTGGCCTGGACTTCGTAGTCGCCATGCGTATGCACGCGCTGCTGTTCGGCGCCATCTGCCGTCGTCCACTGGTGGCGATCTCGTACGACCCGAAGGTCGCGGGCCTCATGGGCGAGCTTGGCCTGCCGATAGCCGCGTCCACCGACAGCCTCAACTCGCAGGCGCTGTCCGACGCCATCACCCAGGCGTGGCAAGACCGGGGCCAGATCTCCGCCGCGCTGTCAGCGCGCGTCGAACCCCTGGCCGCGGCCGCGCGGCAGAACATCGAACTGGCGCTATCGCTGCTATCCGAACGGCGCCCGACTCCATGAGGTGAGCGATGCACAACCGTCTCTGCCACCTGCTGTTCCTGCTGGGAGCTGCTACGATCCTGCTGCCATTGCCGCTCGTCGCGCAGACCGCGTCCCACGAGATCCTGCGGCTCCGCATCGTGAACGACGTCGGAGGCGAGATCAGCGCGTCGCGCGATCAGGGACTGTCCTGGCAGACCGTCGGCCGAGTCGTGCGTTACACAACGCAGGTAAGCCGCAAGGGCTATACCGCCAGCAAATGGGTAGCTCCGGGTCACGTCGCGGCGACCGCCGTGAATGCGATCCACATCAACGTCGGCTACAACAACGAGGACGACCGCGGTGTGGTGTTCTCGATCCTGCCGCGTGAGCTACTGACCACTCCCGCCACCTACAGCTCTTTCCTCAGCCCCGACTCCTCGATCTATACCAACATTCCCGCCGGTCAAGGGATTTTCGGCGGGGGAGGCGCCCCGCTCGTCGGCAACACGGTCTATCTGGGGGCTCCGAGTGGCATAGCGCCGCTGCGCGACGGATATGTGCCTGCACGCGGCGATGTGCTTGTCGTCGTCGTTGATCGTCCGGCCCGGTATCCCATCGCCGCCGAGTTCGAGAACCGACCCGGCGGCGCGGTCACATTGATGTACGCCGACGGCTCTCGCGAATTGCTAGGCTGGGTGGTGAAGCCCGTCGGTGGCATTGGACGGTTCCTGGGCGGCATCTATACCGGCATCGGTCGCATTCGCGCAGATCATGCCGGTGTCGTAGACATCACCACTTCACCCATCGGCGCTCTGGGCGGGTTCCAGATCATCCCCTTCGGCCATGCCATCAGCCCGGAAATGGGGAACGCATGGCGGCTCACGCAGTGGATGATCGTCGGCCCGCTGAAGGAGGGATCGTCGCTCTGGGACGGCATCACGCCGCTCTTCTGCGGGTACATACGCCCGGATTATCTCTCGAACGACCTCTATGCGGCCGATTGGCGCGTCCGCTTGCTGTCTCGCTTCGTCGCAGACGCGGACCTCGGGCACGGGTGGCAGCCGGTCTCCTCGCCCCGGCTCTCGTCTGACCCTAACGCGGCCCTGCCCGCATGGGCCGGCTCGGCACTGAGCAATGTGAAGAGGCTGCGAATCCTTTTTCCGCTCGCTGAGAGGAGCAGCGTCGAGGTCGTTCAGCAGCCGTAAGCAGGCCGCAAGCTGGCCTTTCGGAACACGTCCGCTATCCAGTTCGCGCAACGCCTTTCCTGCCCCGCGTCTCTGTGTGGCTCTGACATATTGAAGGGGCGGCACCGATTCGGTGCCGCCCCGTTATGGGCGCGCTTCATGACTTCAGGCCCGGCGGAGACGCTCGTGAGGGCTCGAGCTGTCCCCTGACCGGGCCAACAAGAAGGACCTGACCTCCGTGTCTGGAGGCCCTTCTTGACCTCAGCTCGTACTTCAGGGTATTGGTTTTTCACGGCAACGGCAATCGAAGGGCAGGTGCGGCCTGAACGGAGCATAGGTCTCCGCGGCCTGCCCGGTTCACTCTCGTGCGTTAGCGACCATCGCACCGACGAGCGCATCTTCGCGCGCTATCCATTCGGATTCCGGCGGATCAGCCGGGTCGCCGGCCGCTGCTATGGGCATTTTGATACACACCCGTGCGCCGACGCCCGCATCGCCATCCGTGATGAGCGTGCCACCCTGGGAGCGGACTATCCGCTGCGCGGCCGCGAGTCCCAGGCCGGTCTCTACCCGGTCAACATCCGACGCGCCATACATCTCGATGGCATGATCGGATATCTGCGGCGGGATCTCATCCCGGACATCGTCTATCTCAACTTGCACCCAGTCAACACGCGAAGTTCGTGTCCGAACCGAGAGGCGACCTCCATACGGCATGCGATGCAGAGCGTTGACGAACAGATTAAGAAACGCCTGCTGAAGTTGGGAGGCATTCGCCCGGACAAGCGGCAGGTTATCGAACGACTCCTGTATCTCGATTCCAGCTGCGCGATACTCCTGGCGCATAACATCCAGAGTCGCACGCACGAGTTGGTTCATGTCCACGCGGTCCACACGGCCCGTACTGGGCCGGCGCGCGAGCGCCAGGAGTCCCGTGAGTGTCTCAGCGACTCGAGCGGTCTGCCGGCGGACGACAGCCAGCTCGTCCCACAGCGCCCTTTGACCCAGCTCTTTGCCCGCCAGAAGCCGGTCGACGCGCGCCATGATCCCGGCTACGGGGTTGTTGATCACGTACGCCACGCCTCCGGATAGTACCCCGAGACCAGCTATCTTCTCGGCTTCAGTTAGCTGGGCTTGCGTGGCGTGCAGGTCATCGAGCAGTTTCCCAAGGCGATCGAGTTGCTTCTGGTTCTCTGCGTATAGGTGAGCCTTTTCCAAGGCGATGGATGCTTGATTCGCGAATGAGTCCAGACTGTCCAGCACGTGAGCCGGGAACGTCTCGCGCGGCTTCAGCCGTCCGACGAGTAGCGCTCCGACTGTCTTCTCAGCCGATACCAGGGGCTCCGCGGACAGTGAGACCAGATCATCCCACGGGAGGTCGGGCCGATCGATCTCCTCCGGAGGTGCGTCCGGCGACACGCAGATGGGGCGGCCGTTCCGGATGACGATGGCCGCGACCCGCTCGGCCAGTTCGATCTGCAAACCGCGCTCGTGGATCGCCGCGAGCCGAAGGTGTCGAGCGCCGCGTTCCGCAAGTATCACCGCCGCGCAGTCCGACTCAGTCACCTCGGCGGCCGTTCGCGCGATCAGCTCCAGCAGCCGTGGCAGATTGAAGTTTGTAATCAGTGCATGGCTCAGTTGCGCCCATGTGTCGAGCTGCTGATTCCGATTCGCGAGAACCCGGGCAGCCGATTCCAGAGCCCTCACCAGGTCGCGGTTCTGCCTCCGTACGCCCACGAGATTCTCATAGAAGTACGCACAGATCAGCCACGCGAAGATGAGGAGACCGCCCGAGAGACCGTAATCCTTCAGTATGCCTACCGCGTGGGATGTCCAGCCACTGCGGATGTGCTCCTCTATGATGGTTGTGGTCTCGACCAAGAACAGACTGATGGCGAGCAGCAGGAACAGTCCAAGGGCCAGGAACCAGAGCCGCTTCTCGGCGCGCTCAATGCGGCCAAGCCGCTCCAGGCTCCCGTCTACCAGATCCCTTGCTCTTAGCTCGGCTGTCTTTTGTGACATCGCCCGCGCCTCCGAACAGGCAAGAAAAAAAGAACCATCCGCCGGTCTTGGGCAGGGATGGTTCTCGGAATGCGGTCGCCGGCCCACATAGCTGCAGCATCACAGGGTATGCGGCGATCCAGCCTGTCTTCTTAGAGGCATCATTCCACAGTGGGTGACGATTCTGAGACCGCCGCCGGGTGATTTGTGACAAGAAATGGCCGCTGTGACGCACTACCGTTTGTGGAATAACACATCCGGGACGCGAGGCACTACTGGGTGTGTGCGCCCGGAGTTGGCGGGGAGATCCGGCAGACCGGCCAGAACCCGACCGCGGGCGCCGCCAGAGGTTCCGATGTGAGAAGCCGTCGCGAGGGTGGAGGGAGGCCGTGGAATCGCTGCGGGTATTGATCGCTGATGATGAGGAGGCCATTCGGGCTGTCCTCGTCCAACTGTCACAGGCACTCAGCCATCAGGTCGTCGGACAGGCCCATGACGGGCAAGAGGCCGTGGCTCTCGCTCGCACAACCGACCCCGACATGATCCTCCTCGACATTCGCATGCCGCACATGGATGGGCTTGAGGCGGCGCGGGCCATCACCAGTGAGAAGCTCGTGCCCATCATCATTGTCACCGCTCACGCCGACCAGGCCCTCATGGAGCAGGCGGCAGAGGTCGGCGTCTTCAGCTATCTCCTCAAGCCGGTCACGCTTCAGCGCCTCGCGGCCGCGATCTCGACCGCTCGCGCGCGATTTTTCGACCTGCAGATGCTCCGCTCCGAGGTCGGTGACCTGCAGAGCGCTCTTGAGGCGCGGAAACTGGTCGAGCGCGCGAAGGGCATCCTGATGCGTGACCTGAGAGTCGGGGAGCAGGAAGCGTATCGCTGGCTGAAGCGCACCAGCAGCCATCACAACCAGAAGCTCGCCGAAGTGGCCCGCCGCATCGTTGCTCTCGAGCAGCGCCCTGCTCACTAGCCCGGCCCTATGATCGGATCGATCTCCCGTCCGACAGGCGAGCCTTCGCCCCTTCGCCTGGCCGCGAGGAGACCGGCCGCTCCCGGGCGAATACCATCCACGTTCGGAAAGCCAGACTTCAGGCAGTGATATGTCAGGCGATGGTGAGAGCCCAGCCCTGGGACTGAGGAAGCTCGTGGAGGCGAGGCTGCGCGCGCTCGCAGTCAGGCGCCCGGCGAGAGACATTGTGTACGCAGCCGGCGAGCCGGGATCACGGCTGGACGTGGTGGAGACGCCGGGCCACCACGTGTCAGTGTTCTACGAGTTCGCGTTCGTTCTGCAGGGCAGGTCACGCATCGTCACTCCCGGGCGGGTGATCGACCTTGCCCCTGGGCAGCTTCTCGTAGTCGGCAGAGGGGTGGAGCATGAGGAGATTCCGCCGGATCCGCCCTCTGACTACCGCGCTTTCTGGGTGGCGATCGACGGCGCCGTAGCCCGCCTCGACGATTGCATCTTCATGCCCAGAGAGACCTACACCATCGGGCCACGCCTGCTGCTCAGCGGCAGCACCGACATTGAGAGCATTGCCGCCGCCATCGAGGCCGAGTTGGACCGGCGCGATTGGGGTTGGGCCCAGTCGGTCCACGGCCTCCTGAAGTACCTGAGCTGTATCCTCATTCGCCGTCTCCGCCGCGTGACGGCCGCTGACCTGCATCGCGCCGAAGCGCTCACCATTTCCGCCGACCCCCACATCTGGCGTGCCATGCGGGCGGCGCTGCTGTATTGCGAGACGAATTTCCGGCTTCCACTGCGCATCGCAGACGTCGCTGCCGCCGTGGGCTACAGCCCGGACTATCTGGGCCATCTGTTCGGCAAGTACTTGGGATCGTCGTTTTCGGATTACATCCACGGGCTGCGGATCTCGGCCGCCAAGGGCCTGCTCGAGAAACGAGATCTGACGATCTCCCAGATCGCCGATTCGCTCGGCTACACCGATCCGACCAACTTCAGCCACGCTTTCACCAGCGCCACTGGCGCATCTCCGCGAGCCTACCGCAGGCGGCTTTCGGGTCGCTAGGGACCAGGGAAGCGCTTTCCATCGGAATGTACTATAGCGGCTAATCACATGTTTAGACCGGAATTTCACAGCACTTCCTGGCCCCGCTCTGGTAATATTAGAGTACTACGCGGCTGGTGCAAGGGCTTTGGTTCCGGGCGCCTGCGTGAGTACCATCCTGCTGCGAAAGGGGGTAACGTTCCCGAAGCGCACTTTCGCGTGACCGTTCTGGCTTCCGAAGTGTTCCATCATCAACAATCGTAGGAGGACGGAAGTGGCATTCCGACGACGTAGCGGATTCACGTTGATCGAGCTGTTAGTGGTGATCGCGATTATCGCGATTCTTGCCGCCATGCTGTTCCCTGTCTTCGCCCGGGCCCGCGAATCGGCCCGCAAGATCCAGTGCCTCTCCAACGTCAAGAACATTGCTACCGCCGTACAGATGTACCTTACCGACTACGACAGATTCCCCGCCAAGCCGAACCACGACGCCGATCTGGAGGCGTTCTTTGCCACCACTCCCGGCGGCAGGAGCAGCCACACCGGGCAGTGCTGCAACCGAGCGTGCCAGGCCAACCCCTACGGGCGCTGGCCAGTCGTGCTGGACGAGTACGTCAAGAACAGAGACGTGTGGCGATGCCCCAGCGCGAAGGTTACCTTCGGCCCTGGTTTCATCGTTCCGCAGTACACGCCCATCTGGTGGCACTACTTGCAGCAGACCGTGGGCGAGTGGGGCACTGGCCACCATTCCGGTGGACCGTGTTACGGGGCCTATCCTCCCGGCTGGGGCGGAACCGTCACTGATTCGATCGCGCAGCAGGCGGTGGGCAGTACCGGTGACGAGGGCGACCCCGCCACCAACGCGGTCGAGCTGACCATCGGCCTGACTGACCAGTGGCCGGAGATGAAGATGTCTCAGGTCAACGATCCGTCCTACTTCGTGGTCGGCGGCGACGCCACCGAGCACGCCGGCTCGGTCAGCTCTCCGGAGAGCATGTTCACCAGCCTTTGCGGCTCCTCGTACTTCAAGGGCGCTGGCGGGCAATGCAGCAACGCCCAATGGAGCAACTGCGCCTTTACCCAGAACTGCGGCCTCGATCCGAACGCGGTCAACGCCTGGGTGGGCGACCCTTCGTTCCGCTCCAAGTACACTCGCCATCTCGGGGGTTCCAATGTCGCCTTCGTAGACGGCCACGCATCCTGGTGGGCCGCCGAGGCCTTCATGGCGAAGGCGCCCTACTGCGACTGCTGCACGGCTACGAACACCGGGGTGCCCATCTACACAAACCGCCCGCTCCAGGGCCTCTGCCCGGTTCCGTAGCGCGTTTGGACCCGGATGGACTGACGAGATTCACGGCGGAGCGCCTTCGGGCGCTCCGCCTGCTTTACTCCCTTGGCAGGTGAGCGCTCGATCTGCGGCCTCCTCGCGGCCCGCTCGCCTACGGAGCATCTGCAGTCAGCGCCAGGAACCGAGGTATCGGCGCGGCGTCCGCCTCAATCGGGCATTGACAGGCCACTCGCACCGCGCTATTCTGCAAGAACTGGGAGAGGCATGCCTGAATCGCGGCCCACGTCCCACCACGATCTCATCCCTGCCTCCCGGTGTTGCCGTCGTCTTGCGTTGTCCGACCGACGTTGTGCGGCGCTTCCCTTGGCAGCGTCGTTGGCCCTGCAGGGCCTTGACGAGAGGAAAGGAGGTAGGACCGTAGCCGGGAGCGTCGTTCGTCTTCGGTATCGATTTCTGAACCGATAAGGAGAAACCGAATGACACGACGGACGCGTGGTTTCACCCTCATCGAACTCCTGGTGGTCATCGCGATCATAGCGATTCTCGCCGCCATGCTGTTCCCCGTCTTCGCGCGGGCGCGTGAATCGGCGCGCAAGATTCAGTGCCTCTCGAACATCAAGAACATCGCCATAGCGTACCAGATTTACCTCACCGACTACGACCGGCTCCCGCCTTGGGAGCACAACCAGAGGGTCCTCGACTTCTATTCGAGCTGCTCCGGAACGACGGGTCAGCAGCAACGCGCCACCAAGACCAACCCCTATCTCCAGATACCGGTGGTGCTGGACGAGTATGTGAAGAATCGTGATGTCTGGACCTGCCCTAGCGCGCCGCTGCAAGCGGGCGGCTGGAGCATCAACGGCAACATGGGCAGCAAGGACTGGTTCCAGCGGCTCATGGAGTTCTCCGGTGGGAACAAGGGGTCGGCCTGCCCCTTTGATGCGTGCAATCCGCCCTACCCGCCGGGCTGGGGTGGCACGATCACTGACGGGATGACCCAGCGCTCACCCTCCTGCCGACTCGGCAACAGTGGCGCCGGCGGGTCGAGCTACTTTAGCCCTACCATCGCGCCGAACGCAAATCGGGAAGTCAAGACCTCGCAGATGAACGACCCCTCATGGTTCTTCGTGGTCGCCGATGGTATCTATCCCATCGTGGACCCGGAAGACCTTGCGTATCCATACACCGGCAGGCTATGCGGGGCCAACCCCGGCGCCGTATCCTGTTGTGGCGGGAATACGGTGGACTGGGCGAACTGCTCCGGGACCAGTGAGTGCGGCGCCGCGGACAACCTGAACTATTCGGATGTCAATGTGCGGAAGCAGTGGGCCAAGACAGTACACATGGGGGGCGAGAACATCGGCTTCGCCGATGGCCATGCCGCCTGGTTTCTCTCTGAGACTATCCTGGCTAACTCACCCGACGACCCGAATCGCGAGTCGATCATGCTTCCGGGTCAGTATGCGGCGCGTCAGCAACGACAGGGCCTCTTTGAGGGGTTTATCAACGGGATCTGTCTGTTCGCAGGGGACTTCGGCGCGCGAGCCACACCGTAGGCAGCACGATCTCCCTTCTCGATGGAACGGCTGTCATGCGGCGGAGCGCCTTCGGGCGCTCCGCCTGCTTTGCCCCCTTGGCAGGCGAGCACTCGATCTGCGGCCTCGTCGCGGACCGGTCGCCTACGGAGCATCTGCAGTCAGCGCCAGGAACCGAGGTAGCGGCGCGGCGTCTGCCTCGATCGGGCATTGACATGCCACTCGTATCGCGCTATTCTGCACGAACTGGGAGGGGAATGCCTCAATCGCGGCCCACGTCCCACCACGATCTCATCCCTGCCTCCCGGTGTTGTCGTCGTCTTGCGTTGTCCGACCGACGTTGTGCGGCGCTCCCCCCTGGCAGCGTCGTTGGCCCTGCAGGGCCTTGGCGAGAGGAAAGGAGGTAGGACCGTAGTCGGGAGCGTCGTTCGTCTTCGGTATCGATTTCTGAACCGATCTGTAAGGAGGAACCGAATGACACGACGGACGCGTGGTTTCACCCTTATCGAACTCCTGGTGGTCATCGCGATCATAGCGATTCTCGCCGCCATGCTGTTCCCCGTCTTCGCGCGGGCGCGTGAATCGGCCCGCAAGATTCAGTGCCTGTCGAACGTCAAGAACATCGCGATCGCAGTTCAGATGTATCTGACCGACTATGACCGTTTCCCACCCTACAACGCTGATGGACAACTCCTTACCTTCCTGGACTCGCGGTCCTCGTCCGGCGATGGGTGCTACAATGGAGAGAATCGGGTCCAGGGCGCGAACCCCTTCCTGCGCTGGCCGGTGATTCTTGACGAGTACGTTAAGAACCGCGATGTCTGGCAGTGCCCGAGCATCCAGCACGTAAGCGCCGCTCGCTGGATCGTTCCGGATTACACCCCGATCTGGTGGCAGTACCTGGTGCAGAATAACGGCGCCTGGGGCAGTGGCGGCTCCACGTGCGGCGGCGGACCGTGCTGCCAGGGCTGGCCGTCCGGTTGGGGCGGCACCGTCACCGACTCCCTCGTCCAGGGGGCGGCCGGACTGGACACCGGAGCATTCCAGATCAGCATCGGCACCAACGACACGTGTCTGATCGGCCGGAAGACCTCAGAACTGGACGATCCCTCTGCATGGGTCGTATGCGGCGACAACAATCAGGGCGGCGTCCTCAACCAGATGTTCGGCATGGCCTATGGTGATGCCAAGTGCTGCTGGAGCCTTGGGACCGGCCCACATTCGTCCGGGAGCGACCCCTCGAATGCGTCGACTGCCTGCAAGCAGTTCTACACCGACCCGGGCTCCCGCAAGAAGTACGCGCCGCACCTGGGCGGGCTCAACCTCGGGTTTGCCGACGGGCATGCCGCCTGGTGGGACGCCGAAGCTGCAGTCCACGAAGCCGGGTGGTGCGCCTGCTGCGGGTTGGCGAGCAACTGCGCTCACTCCTACGGCTTCTCCCATGACCAACTCCATGGGCTCTGCCCCGACTATCAGGTTACAAGTTTCGTGCACTAGGACTGAGCGCAGCACCGGTTAGGGAATGACCTGACCTTCCTTGCTTCGGACCAGCGGGCGGAGGGCCTTTGGGCGCTCCGCCCGCTTATTGAGGGCATGGCGCGGCTACTGACCCGCTAACCCGGCTGTGAGTCCGGGGGCGTCCTGCACCAGTCGCCCCTGCCTGCGGTAGTGAGCCGGGGTGCAGCCATATCGCTTCAGGAAGTTGTGGTGGAAGTGGCTTGCATCCGAGAACCCCGTCTGCTCTGCGATGGTTTCCGTCGAGGAGTCGCCGCTCAGAAGCTCGTGGGCCGCGCGTGCAAGTCGGGCGCGCAGGCAGAACTCCCCGAATGTTAGGCCCATAGTGCTCCTGAAGACCATGCAGAACCTGGCTCGGCTGAGGGTGCACTCCTGCGCCGCCTCATCCAGGCTCACACGCCGCGCGGGAGACGAATGGACGAGCCGCAGCGCGGGCATGACCCGAGCCAGGTCCGTCGGCCGAGCGCGGGTCTTGACGGTGCCCGCAGCAGGCGGACTCCATTTTCTGCTGACCGCGAACAGCGCGCGCAACAGGTCGAGACGAATCGCGTTCCCCCACCCCGGCTGCTCATCCATCAGCTCGGACAGCATGTCCTGCCCCAATGCGAGAACCCGCGCACGCGTGGAAGCGTCGGCCACGCGCGGACGATGTCCGGGATCGGCCGCGAACAGGTCGAGCCACGAGATCTCTGCGAACCGCTCGTCGCCCAGGTGGCCCGCCAGAAAGACGCATACGACGTTCTGCGTTCCTGGCAAGAGCACGCGCCACCCATGTGGTTCCCACGTCCCGCAGAGCCAGATGTCGCCTGGCTGAACGAGCTGGACGAGATCCTGGGAATGCCTCTCCTGCGCCCCCGTCAGCAGTACGCCGACCTCGAAACCTTCGTGGACATCCGCCATAAGGGGCGTCGGCGACTCGTACGTCGTGGAGCCGATGTATGCTGGATCGGTTGAGGACAGGTGGTAGTCTATCCTCGTCACCTGGCCCATCTGCACCTCGGTCCATGCCTTGGAGTGTATCCGCGTCACCCGACCTACCTGCATTTCAGTGGCCCCCTTAATGGGTCCCTCTTCGTGGATACGATTATACAAGAAAAGGCTACTCGGCCTCAATGACCGCGAGTC
>JBEKKD010000056.1:0-13745 GCA_050010895.1 Armatimonadota bacterium | reverse complement strand
CAGATCGCGGGCGTGCTGCAGAACGCGCCGATCGGCATCACGCCTCCGCCGAGGGCTTTCGCAAGAGTGATGATGTCGGGCGCGACGCCATCGCGCTCGCAGGCGAACATCATCCCCGTGCGGCCGAATCCGGTCTGAACCTCGTCGGCGATGAGAAGCGCTCCGGCGCGGTCGCAGCTCTCGCGGGCCGCGGTGAGGTAGCCAGCCGGCGGGATGATGACACCGGCCTCGCCCTGGATCGGCTCGAGGATCACCGCGGCCGTGCCCGTGCCAACCGCTCCGGCAAGCGCGCCCGCATCGCCATAGGGGACGTGCGAGACGTCGGGGAGCAGGGGAGCGAACGGCGTCTTATAGACATCCCGGCCGGAGGCGCTGAGCGCGCCGAGGGTCTTGCCATGAAAGCCGCCTTCGGTGGCGACGATCCCGGTGCGCTTCGTGTAGAGCCGCGCCAGCTTGAGCGCGCCCTCCACGGCTTCCGCCCCGCTGTGGCAGAAGAACGACTTCGATATGTCCCCGGGCAGCATCGCTGCCAGCTCGGCCGCGAGGTCCGCGACCGGCTTATCGAAAAGCACCCGCGAGGAGAGCGGCATGCGGTCGAGTTGGTCTTTCACCGCGGCAACCACTGCGGCCGGGCGATGGCCGAGCGCGAGGGTGCCGAATCCGGCGAGCAGGTCGAGGTACTCGTTGCCCTGGGTGTCCCAGATGAGCGAGCCCTCGGCCCGCCACTCGACCGCCTCGAAGCCCATGAACTTGAAGAGCGAGGCCAGCCCCGCGTTCACATGGAGCTGGTAACGCTCCACCACCTGTTCGACGTCGACGTCCAGGGCGTCGGATTCGGGCATGCCGGTTACAGGCCGGGCACTTTCGGCACGCCGGCCGTCGGCGATGACGGAACAGGAGCGAAGTAGTCGCGGCCTGCCGCGAAGTCGATCTGGGCGAGAGACAGATTCAGGCCGAAGACAGACTGGTTCAGGCGCGTCCGCGCGTCCTGGAGCGTCGCCTCGGCGTCGAGAATCTCGACGCTGGTCCCGACGCCTTCCTCGTAGCGCAGCGTCGCGACGCGGTGCGCCTCCTGAGCCTGCTCGACCTCCTTGTGGGCTGCCAGCATCTGGCCTTGCGCGCTCTGGAAAGCGAAGTAGGCGGTCTTTACATCGAGGCCGATCTGGAGCCGGAGCTGCTCGACCGCCTGCTCCGCCTGCCGCTGCCGGGCCTGAGCCGAGCGAATGCTGCCGTAGATGAAACCGCCGTTGAACAGATTCCAGGTGGCCGAGACGGCAATAGCGCCGCTGTTCTGGGAGACCACCAGTTCGGTCGATGCCGGCAGACCCAACTCACTCCCGGATATTGCCGTCTTGGGCTGGAGGCTATAGGTGATGGAACCACTGATGGTGGGCAGGCGCGCCGCTCTGACGACATCCACTTCGGCTTTGGCTGCGGCGACTCCGGCGATCGCTGTCTTCAGATCGGGCCGCTGATCGATGGCCTGCGTCGTCAGGTCGGACAGACTGACTTCCTTGATCTCTTCCGGCAGCGGCGTGCTGAGCTTGGTTCCGCCGGGAAGAGTCACACCCATCACGGTTGCGAGGCCGGCCCAGGCCGTGTCGAGATCGGCCTGCGCGGAGATCAACTGCTGCTGCACCCGCGCGACACGCGCATCGGCCGCCAGGACGTCGTACTTGGGGGCCACCCCGGCATCGTACCGCAGTTGGGCGACGCGCAGATGCTCCTGGGCGGAGCTGACGACGTCCTGCTGGACCTTCACGCCCTCTTCGGTGGTGAGCACAGCGTAGTACGCGCCCCTCACCCGGAACGCGATCTCCTGGCGAGACCGCTGGAAGGCCTGCTCCGACCCCTGCAGAGTATTGCGGGCCGCCTTGACTTGGTTCTTGACGCTCCCGCTGGTATAGAGCTGCTGGGACAACGTGAAGGTTGTGGTATACGTGGCGCCAGGCCTCTCAAATGTGAACGGAGGCAGGTTCACCGGCGTGGTGCGGGCGGAGGTGATGTCGAAGCGCGGCATGTAGCCTGACAGCGCCTGCAGGAGCAGCCCGCGGTTCACCCACACTCCCTGCTCGGCGACGGTCACCTGGGGATTGTAGCCGAGGGCGACCGCCACCGCCTGGTCCAGAGAGAGTTCCTGAGGGACTGCGGCCGATCGCTCGGGCGCGATCGGGCCCACGTCCTGGGGCGCTATCTCGGCGAAGCACGGGAGCGAGAGGACAAACATCAGGGCTGCGATTGCAAGACTCGGTTTCAGTTGGCGTGCCACTATCATCATGAATCCTTTGACATTGGTGAACGGTGCGGGAATCCCAAAGGTCCGTGTATTCTGCGGTGCCCGAAGCGTTCCTGCCCAGCCCGGGCGGGTAGGACAGAGGCGCACGAGCGAAGAAGCCTGAGCGTCATGCAGCGCCCCACAGCGATCCGACTGGGCGACGAGGTGCAGATGCGCAAGCCGCACGCCTGCGGCGCCAATCATTGGCGAGTGATCCGCACCGGCGCGGACATCCGCATCCAATGCACCCAGTGCGGCAGAACCGTGCTGATGCCGCGCGACCAGTTCGAGCGCGCGCGAAAGAAAGTGCTGAAGGCCGGGGAGAGCTGAGCGACAGGCGCCATCAAGGCACTGGGAGGTCCCGGCTCCCGCGGGGCAGGAGACAGGGTCCTGCCCACCCCGGTAGCTATGCCACCAGCCGCTTCCTGGTGTACTCTACCAGCCCGCCGGCAGCGATGATCTGCTGCAGAAACTCCGGGAACGGCTCGGCCTGATAGGATGTGCCCTGGGTCACGTTCTCGATCTTGCCCGTCGTCAGGTCCGCAGCCAGCTCATCGCCGCTCTTGGCATCGGCGGCCGCGTCTGGGCAGACGAGCACCGGCAGGCCGACGTTGATGGCGTTGCGGAAGAAGATGCGGGCAAAGCTCCGGGCGATGACGCAGCTCACGCCCGCGCCTTTGATCGCCAGGGGCGCGTGCTCGCGGGAACTGCCGCAGCCGAAGTTCCCGCCGCCGACGATGACATCGCCAGCCTTCACCGTGCTGACGAACGTGGGGTCGATGTCCTCCATGCAGTGCGCCGCGAGTTCGGCGACGTCAGACGTATTGAGATATCGCGCCGGGATGATCACGTCGGTGTTGACGTGATCGCCATAGCGGTGGACTTTTCCGCGTAATGTGCTCATGACAGCTCCTCCGGGCTGGCGATGCGGCCGAGGACAGCGGAGGCGGCCGCCACTGCGGGACCGGCGAGATAGACCTCGCTCTCCGGGTGGCCCATGCGGCCCACGAAGTTGCGGTTGGTGGTCGCCACCGCCCGTTCGCCCTTTGCCAGTATGCCCATGTGACCGCCAAGGCAGGGGCCGCATGTGGGCGTGCTGAAAGCCCCGCCTGCCTCGATGAAGATCTCCCCCAGGCCTTCTCTGATCGCCTGCAGATGCACCCGCTGTGTTGCCGGTATGACGATCAGGCGGACGCGCGGGTGCGCCCGGCGGCCCTTGAGAATCTTCGCCGCCATGCGCAGGTCCTCGATCCGCCCATTGGTGCAGGAGCCGATGACGGACTGATCGATCACCACGTCGCGCACGGCGCTCACCGGCTTCGCGTTCTCGGGCAGGTGCGGCGTCGAGACCTGAAGCTCGATCTTGGAGGCGTCGATCTCCATGGCGCGGACGTATACTGCGTCGGAATCGCTTGCCAGCGTCCGGTAGGGCCGCTTCGTGACGGATTTCATGTAGCCGGCCGTGATCGCGTCGGGGGCAATGATGCCGTTCTTCCCGCCCGCCTCGATCGCCATGTTGCACATGGTGAGGCGGTCGGACATCGGCAGCGACTCGATGGTATCGCCGCAGAACTCCAGCGACTGATAGGTCGCGCCCGCCACGCCCGTCTGCCCGATGGTGTAGAGGATCAGGTCTTTGCCGCCGACCCAGGGCTTCAGTCTGCCGCGATACACCACCTTGATCGACTCGGGCACGCGCATCCAGCACTCGCCGGTGGCCATGGCGACGGCGAGATCGGTGCTGCCCACGCCGGTGGCGAAGGCGCCGAGGGCGCCGTAGGTGCAGGTGTGTGAGTCAGCGCCGATGATGCACTCCCCCGGCGCGACCAGGCCCTCCTCGGGCAGCAGCGCGTGCTCGACGCCGCCGCGCCCCACATCGAAGAAGTGTTCGACGCCCTGCTCGAGAGAGAACTCGCGCATGAGGCGGCACTGCTCGGCCGACTTGATATCCTTGTTGGGGGTCGAGTGGTCCGCGACCAGCACGATGCGAGCCGAGTCGATAACCTTCGCCGCGCCGGTCTTGCGGAACTCGTCGATGGCGATCGGGGCGGTGATGTCGTTGCCCAGCATCAGGTCGAGCTTCGCCATCACGAACTGGCCGGGGTGGACTTCATCGCGTCCGGAGTGGGCGGCGAGTATCTTCTCGGTTATGGTCATAGGCATGCGATCAGGCCTTTCGCTTGCTTCGTTTGCTTCGCTTGCGGACCGGCCGGGCCTGCCCGGCGCGGAAGACGACTTTGTTCAGCGCCTGCAGATAGGCCTTCGCGGACGCTTCGATAATATCCATGCTCGAGCCGCGGCCGGTGTGGACCTGGCCGGTGCGGTCGCTGATGCGGACCATCACTTCGCCCAGCGCGTCGGTGCCGCCGGTCACGGAACTGACGTTGTAATCCACCAGTCGATGGGGCACCTTGATCAGTGAATCGATGGCGCTGTAGACCGCGTCCACGCTGCCCACTCCGCTGGCAACTCCCTGGAAGGTGGCGCCGTTCTGGCGCAGCCGGACGGTGGCCGTGGGGATGGTCGTCCCGCCGCTGACGACGTGCAGGTAATCCAGCGCGTAGATCTCTTCGGCGACGCGCATCTCGTCGGCGACCAGAGACTCGAGCTCGTCGTCGGTCACCTCCTTGCGTTGGTCGGCGAGCTGCAGGAATCGCTGGTAGGTCTTGTCCAGCTCATCCGGTGAGAGCTGATAGCCCATCTCGGCCAGCCGGTGGCGCACCGCGTGCCGGCCGGAGCGGCTGGTGAGCACGATCTGGCTTTGCTCCAGGCCGATCTTCTGGGGGGTGATGATCTCGAAGGTGTTGCGCTGCTTGAGCACGCCGTCGACGTGGATCCCGGAGGAATGCGCGAACGCGTTCATGCCGACGATGGCCTTATTCGGCTGCACCGGCACGCCCGTGACTTCCCGCACCAGACGGCTGCTCCGATAGATCTCCTTCAGCACGATGCCGGTGGTGAAACGGCGCCTGAGCTCGGGCCGGGTGTCGATGGCGAGGACCACCTCCTCCAGCGCAGCATTCCCCGCGCGCTCTCCCAGGCCGTTGATGGTGCACTCGACCTGGGTGGCCCCGTTCATGATGGCGGCCAGCGAGTTGGCGGTGGCCAGGCCGAGGTCGTCGTGACAGTGCACGCTGATGGTCACGCCGCTCAGCTTCGGCACCGACTCCCGAAGCCGCTTGATCAGCTCGCCGAATTCCCACGGCAGCGCGTACCCGACCGTGTCGGCGATGTTGATCGTGGAGGCGCCGGCGTCGATGGTCTTCTCGATCACCTCGCAGAGATAGTCGAACTCGGTGCGCGTGGAGTCCATGGGGGTGAACTCGACATCATTCGCGAGGGCGCGGGCGCGAGCGACAGAGGAGACGGCCATTTCCATGACCTCGTCCCTCGTCTTCCGCATGATGCCCTCGCGATGGAAGGGCGACGTGCCGACGAAGGTGTGGATGCGGACGCGCTTGCTGCCCTTCAGCGCCTCGGCCGTGCGGTCGATATCCTCCGGTCGGCACCGCGCCAGCCCGGTGATGACGGGTCCCCTCACTCGTCGGACGATTTCGCGGACCGCCTCGAAATCGCCGGGAGACGAGTAGGGGAATCCCGCCTCGATCACGTCCACCCCAAGGCGCGCAAGCTGCTGGGCCACCTTCAGCTTCTCTTCGCCGGTCATGCTCGCGCCGGGCGTCTGCTCGGCATCACGCAGCGTGGTGTCGAAGATCGCAATCGCAGTCTTGGCGTGTTTCGATCTTCTTGGGGTTGCCATTCCACCGACCTCCTACGACTGTGGTCAGACTCCAGTCTGTCCCACCGACCCGGCCCCGGCTATTCGTTCAGCCAGGGCATCATCTTGCGTAGCTCTTTGCCGACTTCTTCGATCGGGTGCTGCTCGGCAATATCGCGCAGGCGAGTGAAGACGGGGCGGCCGGCCTGGTTCTCGGTGATCCACTCGCGGGCGAATTCGCCGCTCTGGATCTCGCCCAGCATATCCTCCATCGCCTCTCGCGCCTCGGCGCCGATCACGCTCGGGCCTCGGGTCATATCACCATATTCCGCAGTGTCGCTGACGCGACGGCGCATGCCGACGATCCCATGGGCCTGGATCAGGTCCACGATGAGCTTCAGCTCGTGCAGCACCTCGTAGTATGCGCATTCCGGCTGGTAGCCCGCCTCGACCAGGGTCTCGAAACCCGCCTTGACCAGCTCGGTGACCCCGCCGCAGAGCACGGCCTGCTCGCCGAAGAGATCGGTCTCCGTCTCCTCTGCGAAGGTGGTCTCGAGCACGCCCGCTCGCGTCGAGCCGAGGCCCTTCGCGTAGGCGAGAGCGACATCCTTCGCTTTGCCCGTGGCGTCCTGGTACACCGCCACCAGCGCCGGCACGCCGCGGCCCTTCTCGAACTCGCCTCGCACCAGCGAGCCCGGGCCCTTCGGCGCGATCATGAAGACATCGATGTCCCCGGCCGGGACGATCTGGTTGTAGTGGATGTTGAAGCCGTGCGCGAACATGAGCGCGTTGCCCGCCTTCAGGTTGGGCGCGATGAAGTTGCGGTACACGGCCGGCTGCGTGTGATCTTCGGTCAGCAGGACGATCACGTCGCCCTGGGCGGAGGCCTCGGCAGCGGAGGCCACGGTCATCTTGTCGGCCTGCGCGTTCTTCCAGCCAGGCGTGCCCTCCAGTTCCGCCACCACTACTTTGATGCCGTTGTCCCGCAGGCAGAGCGCGTGGGCCCGGCCCTGGATCCCATAGCCGATGATCGCTACGGTCTTACCCTTCAGGACATCGAGATTCGCGTCGCCGTCACGGTAAATCGTTGCCATTCTTCCTATCTCCTCGCATTCGGATGAAGTTCATTGCGTGCGCCCGAAGCCGATGCGGCCATCCGCCGCCACACCGCTCCCGCCGCCAGACCTATCAGAAGACCGACGACCAGGAACAGCGCGAGGTTGATCAGCAGGCCCTTCACGCTGTCGAGGCCGAATCGGCCGATGACCCCGTTGTAGACGCGCCACATCACCCAGATCGCCGGCCCCGAAAGGCCGCAGGCGAGGCCGAGCGCGGCGCCCCCCGCCGGCCGCCGCCGAACCGCGCCGGCGATGCCGCCGATGACCAAGCCGGCGATGGGAAGCGCGAGCGCCAGGATGATGATGGCGCGAGCGGCCTGTTCGGTTGTGATGAGTTCCTTCATCGCTGCACTCGAGGCAGGGGCAAGCCTACACGGCTTCGGCAGCACGCCACCGAAGCAACCAGATCGGTACAGGAGACACGTCGCCTGAGGCGACTGAAGCTCCTGCCCTACTTCCTATGCAGTTCTCGCGCCGCGGGAGAGCACGATGCGGCCCGTGCGCATCATCTCCTTGATCCCGTACTTACGAAGCAGGCCGACGAGCGCGTCGATCTTGTCGGCGCCTCCTGTCACCTCGATGATGAACGTGTTCTGGGAAACGTCCACGATGTTGCCGCGGAAGATGCTCACGGTCTGCATGATCTCGCCGCGGTCGGCGGGTTCGGCGTTCACCTTGACCAGCGCCAGCTCTCGCACGATCGACGGCTCGCCCTGATGGTCGAGCACTTTGATCACGTCCAGCAGCTTGTAGAGCTGCTTGCTGATCTGTTCCAGGATCGCATCGGGCCCATCGACCACGATGGTCATGCGCGAGGTATCGGGGTCCTGGGTGGTGCTGACCGCCAGGCTGTCGATGTTGAAGCCCCGCCGGGAGAAGAGGCCGGCGGTTCGCGCCAGCACGCCGGGTCGGTTGTTCACGAGCACTGAGATAGTGTGTTTCATGTCGTCTCCCCGGCCTCAGTCCACCAACATGTCATCCACGGTGCCGCCGGACGGCACCATGGGCATCACATTCTCATCCCGCGAGATGCGGAAATCCACCATGCATGGGCGGTCTTTCACCGCCATCGCCTGCTCGATCACGCTCTGCACCTCATCTTCACGAGTGGCCCGCAGACCGACCGCGCCGTAGGCCTCGGCGAGCTTCACGAAGTCCGGCGTGACGTCTGCGATATCGGTGTAGGAAAGCCGGTTGTGCCAGAACAGCGTCTGCCACTGGCGCACCATCCCCAGGTACCCGTTGTTGAGCACCGCGATTTTCACCGGGATTCCGTAGGCCACCGCGGTCGCCATTTCCTGAATGTTCATCTGGATGCTGCCGTCACCGGCGATATCCCAGACCACCTGGTCGGGATGTGCGATCTGCGCGCCGATCGCCGCGGGGAATCCGTAGCCCATCGTGCCCAGGCCGCCGGAACTGATGAACTGGCGCGCCCGCTTGCAGGGATACCACTGCGCGGCCCACATCTGGTTCTGGCCCACCTCGGTGACGATGATCGCTTCGCCCCTGGTGGCGCGATGGATCTCCTGGATCACGTATTGCGGCTTCATCCCGTCGCCCTTCCAGCGCAGCGGGTATTGCCGCTTCCAGTCATCCACGGTCGCTCGCCACTCCGGGTGCGCGGCCGCGTTCACTTTCTTCTCGAGCGCGGTCAGCACGATCTTCACGTCGCCTACGATCGGCACCAGCGGCACCACGTTCTTCCCGATCTCGGCCGGATCTATGTCGATGTGAATGAACTTGGCGCCCCGCGCGAACGTGTCCAGCTTTCCGGTCACGCGGTCGTCGAACCGGGTGCCGACGGCCAGGATCACGTCGGCCTCGTGCAGTGCGTAGTTCGCATAGGCGGTGCCGTGCATCCCCGGCATGCCGAGGTAGAGGTCGTGGTCCTCGGGGAAGCCGCCCTTGCCCAGCAGCGTCATGGTGACGGGCATGTCGGCTTTCTCGGCGAGCTTCAGCAGCTCTTTGTCCGCATCGGCGCTGTTCACGCCGCCGCCGCCATAGATCAACGGCCGCTCCGCGGAGTTGATCAGCTCGGCTGCGCGCTGGATCATGCGCACGTGACCCGTGCGCGTGGGCCGGTAGCCGCGCAGCTCGACCTTCTCCGGGTATTCGAAATCGACCTCACCGGTCTGAACGTCCCGCGGAAAGTCCACCAGCACCGGGCCAGGCCGGCCGGTGCGTGCGACGTGGAACGCTTCCTTCATCACCAGCGGAACATCCGCGGACTTCGTCAGCAGGTAGTTGTGCTTCGTGATCGGCAGGGTGATGCCGGTAATGTCCGCTTCCTGGAACGCGTCCTTGCCGATGGCGAACGTCGGCACTTGTCCCGTGATAGCAACGATAGGCACCGAGTCCATGTAGGCGGTGGCGATGCCGGTGACCAGGTTGGTCGCGCCCGGGCCGGAGGTGGCCAGGCAGACGCCGACCTTCCCGCTCGCGCGGGCGTAGCCGTCCGCGGCATGGGCCGCGCCCTGCTCGTGCCGGACGAGAATGTGGCGAATGTCCTTGACGTCGTAGAGCGCGTCGTAAATCGGCAGCACCTGGCCGCCGGGATAGCCGAAAATGACCTCGACGCCCTCGTGCCTCAGGCTCTCGATCAGTGCATGAGCGCCGGTCATCTTCATCGTTTCACCTATCCCGACACGCCACCGTCCGCCGACATCACAGCGCCATAGGCAGCAGACGACACCTGAGCCGCATAGCGCGCCAGCCAGCCGGTCGTGACCTTCGGCGGCAGCGGCGACCAGCTCTTGCGTCGCTCGCGCAGCTCGGCCGCGGAGACGCGCAGCTCGATCTTTCGGCGGTTGACATCGATCAGGATCTCATCTCCCTCCTTGACCAGGCCGAGCATTCCGCCGACGGCGGCCTCAGGGGAGATATGACCCACGGACAGCCCAATAGTCGCGCCGGAGAAGCGTCCGTCGGTGATGAGAGCAACGGATTCGTTGAGCCCCGCGGCGTAGATCTGCGAGGTCGGGTAAAGCATTTCCCGCATCCCCGGGCCGCCCTTGGGGCCTTCGTACTGGATCACCACCACGTCACCGGGCTCGATGGCGCCGGCGACGATTGCCTGAGTCGCGTCTTCCTCCCGCGTGAAGACGCGGGCGCGCCCGGTGAAGCGGCGCATCTTGCGCGCCACCGCCGACTGCTTGACGACGGCGCCGTCCGGGGCCAGATTGCCCTTCAGGATGGCGATCCCACCCTCTTTGAAGTACGGCCTATCCAGCGGCCGAATCACGGTCGCGTCCAGGACGCGCGCCTGGGAGGCGATCTGCGTGGCCGACGCGCCGCTGACCGTGTCCGAAGCTTCGATCTGGTCGCGCAGCACGTGCATGACGGCCGGGATGCCGCCGGCGCGGTCGAGGTCCTGCATCGCGTGGACCGCGGTCGGTCCGGGCAGAATATCGGTGATATGGGGCGCGGTGTGCGAGATCTCGTCAAACCAGTCGATCGGCAGCTCGATGCCCGCCTCGTGCGCGATCGCCGGCAGGTGCAGCACCGTATTGCTCGATCCCCCCAGCGCGTTATCGACGCGAATCGCGTTGCGGAACGCGGCTGCGGTGAGGATGGAGCGCGGACGAACGTCCTTGCGGACCAGCTCGACGATGCGGCTGCCGCTGCGATAGGCGATGCGCTTGCGCTCGGCGGAGATCGCCAGCGCGGTGCCGGAGCCAGGCAGCGACATGCCCAGCGCCTCCGTCAGGCAGGACATCGTGTTGGCGGTATAGAGCCCCTGGCAGGAGCCGATGCCCGGGCAGGCCGCCATCTCGAGTGCGGTCAATTGGTCGTCGTTCAGCAGGCCGGCCTTGCGCCAGCCGCCGCCGTAATAGCCATCGCCGTAAATCACGTGACCCGTGGCCAGCCGCTCCGCCGCCTTGGCCGCGGGAGCCTTGCCGGCGGCGCGAAACTGGTCGGCGACGGACATGAGGTCGTCGGCGATGCGCGCGCACTCGCCCGCCATCATGGGGCCGCCGGTGACGACGATGGCGGGGATGTTCACCCGCGCCGCCGCCATCAGCATGCCGGGCGTGATCTTGTCGCAGTTCGTCAGCAGCACCACGCCGTCGAATTGGTGCGCCAGGAGCATGGACTCGACTGAATCCGCGATGAGCTCGCGGGAGGGCAGCGAGTAGTGCATGCCCGCGTGGCCCATTGCCAGCCCGTCGCAGATGCCGGGCAGGCCGAAGAAAAACGCGGTGCCGCCGCCGGCGAAGATGCCGCGCTCGATGTGACGCTCCAGATCGCGGAGGCCGACGTGACCGGGGATGATATCGTTCCAGCTCGTGGCGACGGCGATGAAGGGCCGATCGATGGCGCTGCGATCCAAGCCTGAGCCATACAGCAGCGCTCGATGGGGCGCGCGTTCCGGTCCCGTTTTGATCACGTCACTCCGCATGGTGGCTCCTTCCTACGCCCTGCGAACAATCCCACATACGCAAATACCCCTCGCCCCATTTTGGGACGAGAGGCATGACTCTCGCGGTACCACCCAAATTGAGCGCGGCGCCCCGCCCGAGGCGGACTGCCGAGCTCCACTCGTTTCGCTGTAACGGGCTGGTCCCGGCTCCGATCTACTGGATGCGTTCGATCGGGCAGCTCCGGGGCGAGATTCGGTGGCTCAGTCCGCTTCCGGACAGCCATGGCGGCCCTCTTCGGGCCTCACCACAGGACCTTGGCGCCGGCTTGCAGCTTGCACCGGCTCTCTGGGGCCTGATTCCTGCCTACTGCTCCCCTTCGTCGCTTTTGCTATCAATAATGGCAGGACGCATCTGCGCCCTGCCCTACACACGGGATTATAGCAGACCAGAGCGACATGCGCAAGGGCTCGCGAGAGCATGCGCGAAGCCGCGCCCAGATGTGCGCGATCAGCACACGCGGTCTCCTCCAACGTGGGTAAACAGACAGTGAAAAATCGGGCTTCAGGCGGTCCCTGAGGCAAAGTGCCACTCACAAACGTTATAGCCGAGACCACCATCCGGCGGAAGCCGGACGAAGGTTGAGCGTGTTGCATGCAGTTGCTTGCAGCCGACGCGGCAGAGGTGAGATGTCAAAGGCTCGTCATGGTGACCGCCTGAATCCCTTCCTGGAGGTGGATGATGGCAACCGTAACGACGAAGTTGCTGCAGAAGAGCTTCGAGCATCCGGATGAGGTCCGCGGGCTCCCGAAAGCCCGCGTGGAGGTCATCAGGCTGGGCGGGTATTCGGCGATGAGGGTGAGATTCGAGCCCGGTTGGCGCTGGTCCGAGCACGTCAAACCGGTCGTCGGGACGGAGAGCTGTGAGGTGCGTCACGTCCTCTATGTGATCTCCGGCCAGCTCGCGACTCGTATGAACGACGGCACCGAGATCGTCTTCCAGGCGAACGATTTCGCGGTGATCCCGTCCGGGCACGACGGCTGGGTCGTCGGCGACGAGCCGGCGGTGATCATCGACTTCGAGGGCGGCGAGCGGTACGGGGCGCGATAAGCAAGACGTGACGAGAGGCCGAACGAGCGCGCGTCTGGCGCCCCTTCCCGAGGCGTCAGGCGCGCGCTGTGTGACCAGGGCGTCTGGGTGCAGATGCCCCTCATGGCGAGGGAGTCGCCTCCCTTCAGTCGGCTCCGCCGGTCTTGATCCCTCGCATAACTCGCCCCTTTGGCGCGTTCGGGCTACGCGCGAGCCGCGCGAGGGGTGCGAGTCGCTCGGGATGACAGACACGGAGACGCGCCTTTTTCATGCTACGGCGCTCCCGACCTGTGGTACAATGCCGCACGGGAGCAGCTATGAGGAGGCGCTGGAAGAACTGCAGCGAGAGCGACAGGATCGCCGCCTACATCGTCATCCTGGCCGTGCTCGGCGCTCTCTACTTCGCCTGGCCCACCCCCTACTTCGACACCTACAAAGTCCTGCCCCAGAGCCAGGAAGGCTCCGAAGTGGCGACGATAGCCATCTACCGGGTGCAGGTGAACCGCATCACCGGCGCCGTGTGGGCCGACACCATCGACGGCTGGCGCCGGTTCCGCTCGACCCCGCTGCCTGAGTCCGAGCTCGGCTTCAAAGAGCAGGGCGCGGAGTGGTACGACGCGCGGTATCGGCCGACGCCGTAGGGGTGTATCTCCGCTACATCGGCAGTTGGAACGCCCTCGCCACACCAGCGTCTTGCCGGTTGTCTCGGCAAGACGCATCCACTATTGCAACCTGAAAGCTCTGGCGACGTACACCGCCATCTGATCACGCGTGCACACGTACTCGGGGTGATAGTCCCCGTCCGGATACCCCTGGGTCACACCGATGCTGGGCTGGGCGATGTACTCCACGTACTTGTAGGCCCAGAAGTCGGTGGCCACATCCGGGAACGTCGCGGTCGCGGGCGGCGTGTAGTTCACCAGGTCCGCGCCGTCAGCAGGCGTGGCGATGGCGCGGGCGATGAACACCGACATCTGGTCGCGGGTCACCTGGCCGGTGGGCTCGTAGGTGCCGTCGGAGTAGCCCTTCACAACGCCCTGGTCAACCGCGTACTCCACGTACTTGAATGCCCAGTAATCGGTCGCCACATCGGAGAATGTGGCGGTGGATGGTCCCGCTGGCACCGCGGCATCCCCGCCGGCCAGGGCGCGGGAGATGTAGACGGCCATCTGATCGCGGGTCAC
>JBEKKD010000055.1:0-13825 GCA_050010895.1 Armatimonadota bacterium | reverse complement strand
GCAACCATTAACGGCGTCTGCACCCCGGTGAACGTGGATGCCAACGGCCAGCCCTTGCTCTTTGGCTTCTGTCCTAACCCACTCTTCGAGTGATTCACGCCAGGAGTGTGGCCCGCTGATGGTGCGATCTGAGAGTGCCAGACATGGCGGGAGTTTGGAGAGCGGAGCGCCCCCGGGCGCTCCGCTCTCTTCTGGCCCTGCTGCTCGGCCGGCGGTTCGCATACCGCAAACGGCGGAGCGCCTATAGGCGCTCCGCCGTGCATCTCGGATCGGCCTCGTCCGGCGCGCGGCCGGCCTCTGGCGGGGGCTAAAGCGCAGGCTGGAGCACCACGATCTCCGTCGGCTCCGGCAGGGTCTCCCGTGTGATCTCGATCTCCGAGCCGTCCACTCTGCGAACGCGTTGCTTGCCGCTGAGGAACTCATCTACGGTCGCGAGGTTGAAGCCGACTTTGCCGGTCTTGAAATGCATGGGGATGGCGATGCGCGGGCGCAGCCGATTCACGATCGCGGTCGCTCCCCTGCTGTCCAGCGTGAACGTCCCGCCCACCGGCACCATGAGGACATCGATCGGCCCCAGGCAGGTGGCATCTTCGGCGCTCACCTGTTCGCCCAGATCACCGAGGTGGCAGAGAGTGATGCCGTCGGCCTGGATCACGCGCACGATGTTCGGGCCGCGCTCCGCCCCATGACTCGAATCATGGTAGGTTGCCAGGGAGCGAAACGTTACCCCCTTCCGCGTTTCCTGGCCGAGCCCCTTCAGCACGACCGGGTTCCCCGGAACCATGCTCGCGTAGTTGTGGTCGGCGTGGTCGTGGCTTATCACCACTATGTCGGCAGGCTCTCGCAGGGGGCCGTATCCGATAGCGCCGCCGAAGCCGCCCGGTTCGTACGGGTCCGTCACGATCTTCGTGCCGTCAGCCGTGGTGATCAGGAAGGCCGCGTGGCCCAGGAACTCGATCTTCACCGTTCGCTCCCTTCAGGCAGAAGCGCCGCCGCCAAGGCTTCGCAGTGTGTCACGGAGCACTTCGGCGCTGCGCAGCAATCCCTTGTGCTCCTCCTCCGACAGCGTTGGGGTCAGCACCTCCAGCACGCCGCGACGACCGACACGAGTCGGCAGGCTGAGCGCGACCCCTGCGAACTCCCCCGACCGGTGCAGCGTAGAGACGGGCAGCACTTCCCCGGCATCCTGGAGAATGGCCATGACTACCTGTCGCACCGCCAGCCCGACCGCGTACCCGGCCCCGCCCTTGAGTCGCAGGCACTCGGCCCCGGCAGAGCGCGTGGCAGCGAACGCCTCGCTCGCCGCCTCGCGTGAATACTCGGCCAGTGACGGCAGCGGCACGCCCTCGTAGGCGAGCAGAGAGAGCGCGGGCGCCATCGAGTCGCCGTGCTCGCCGAGGATCAGCGCCTCCACCTTCGCCGGATCGATGCCGAGCCGCTTCCCGAGCACTGACCGGAACCGCAGCGTGTCCAGCACCGTCCCGAGCCCGATGACGCGATGCTGCTCCCATCCCAGCTCGGTTGCAGCGACATAGGTCAGCACGTCGACGGGATTCGTCACAACCAGCAGGATCGCGTCGGGTGGCAGCGAGGCCTCTCGCACATCGCTCAGGATCTGGCGGAAAAGCGCCGTATTCCGCTCGATGAGATGAAGACGAGACTCGTCCGGACGCCGCCGGAGCCCGGCGGTGATGACGACGATATCAGAGCCTGCGATGGCATCGTAGCCGCCCACCTCGATGCTCGGGCCGCCCATGATCGCGGCTCGACCGTGGGTGAGGTCAAGCGCCTCCCCCTGTGCCGCTTCTGCGGCAACATCGAGAAGCACGATCTCCGAGCAGCACGCTCCCAACTGAAGCGCGTAGGCGGTGTTCGAGCCCACTCGACCCGCGCTGCCAATGATGGTAACTTTGCCTGACATCCCGCCTATCTCTCCTCAGCCTGGGCCAGCGTGTGGCGTACCGGCATTCAGCGCGGTCTCGCGGTCTTCTTCCTGAAATGCGTAGACACTGTGGTTGTGAATCGACTCCAAGCTTTCGCACGTGACCTGGAACCATGCGACGCGCGGATCAGCCCGCAACAGGCCGACCACATCGCGAACCACGTCCTCCACGAACTTGGCGTTTTCGTACGCCTCTTCGGTGACGAACTTCTCATCCTCGCGCTTGAGAAGCGGGAATATCTCCGCGCTGCCCTTCTGCTCCAGCGTCGACACCAGGTCCTCGATCCAGACCATCACCTCCGGCCGGTAGCGAAGCCTCGCCTTGATGATGGCTCGCTGGTTGTGCGCGCCGTGCCGGGAGATCTCTTTGCTGCAGGGACAGCAGATCGTCACCGGCGCCTCGACCCCGAGGGTGAATGTGTAATCGGCGCCGTCGAGTACACCCTCGAACCGGCAGTCGTAATCGAGCGCGCTTTCGCTTCCGCTCACCGGCGCGCGCTTGGTGATGAAGTACTTGAATGCCACCTCGATGCGGGCGCGGCGGGCATTGAGTCGCTCGCACGCTTCTTGAAGCATCTCCTGCAGGTCGGGCTTGCTGATCGGCTTCTGGGACCACCGGAAGAGAATATCGACGAAGCGGCTCATATGAGTGCCGCGGAAATGGTGGGGAAGCTCGACCCCGAAATCGATGCGCGCAAGCACGTTATCGAAACCGGCGCCTTTCCTGCGGACGCGCACCGGCAGATGGACGTCCTTGACCCCCACCAACTGGACCGTTATCCCGCGCGTGTCAGCGCTGGAGGCGATATCTTTCACTGGAGTCCTCCCGAATCGTATGGAGCCCGCAGGCTGTACGAGGCATGCGGGTCAGGCGGGCGCATCGTCTGATGCGGATGAATCCCAGAACAGCAGCCGGCCGCAGTTCTCGCAGGTGATCGTGCCCCGGTCCGCCTTCAGCGCCTTCACCGTTTCGGATGGAAGCGCGACCCGACATCCCGGGCAGTTGGTCCCGATCACTTTGACCAGGCCGAGGTTCCCCTGCCTTACACGGATCTGCTCGTACCGCTTCAGCAACTGAGCCGGAACCTGAGCTGCCAACTCCTTCCGACGGCTATCGAGAGCGCCGACCTCCCCGCGCAGGCGATCAGTTGTGCTGTTGTATCTTTCCTGCGTTTCGCGCAGTCGCTCCCGCATCGTCGCAAGGCGGCCTTTCCGCTCTCCAGTCTCAGTTCGCCCGGATTCGAGCGCATCCATCAGCTCGAGCATGCGATCTTCTGTCTTGCCGATCTCGCGGTCCAGCATCCCGACTTCCTCTTGCAGATCCTGGAGCTGTCGGGGGTTGCGTACGGTACCGCCATACAACTGGGTCCGGAACTTGGTTCTCTTCTCTTCGAGGGTCTTCAGCTCCAGATCGTGATCGAGAGATTCTCTCTCCGTGCCGCGGTGGCGTTCGACCAGAGACGCGAGTTCGGCCGCCTCCGCTGCGATCTGCGACTCGAGATCGACGCCCGTGTCGAGCGCGGCCATGGCATCCTTCACAGCGGCGATCTCGGTGTCAACCTTCTGGATCTCGTACAGAATCGCCAGATCGTGGCTCACTACCACCTCCGGGCACGGGTCTGGCAGCGATGCCGCTGCTCCCTCGTGCCTGCATCAGCCACCGTTTCGTCGCACCGTCTGGCCTATCCTGCCCATGGGACATGCTGCGGGCTGCAGCACGGACAGGGGTATCGCGTCTCACGCAGAACCGTTCGCGTGCATGGCCGAGCATATCATTGGCATTACCGCTGACGATCTCACCGGCGCGGCCGACACGGCCGCCGCGCTTGCGCGCCCGGGGTCGCCGGTCTCGGTCTCTCTCGACGCGCAACCGCGCGCGTTCGAGGGACGGCGAGCATTCGCGGTGACCACCGGTTCCCGCGCCTGCCCGCCCGAGCAGGTATACGAGTCGGTGCATGGCAGCGTCGAGGCCCTTCGTTCCGCCGGCGCCACAGTGATCTACAAGAAGGTCGACTCGAACCTCCGCGGTAACGTCGGCACCGAGGTGGCCGCGGTGGTGGAGGCGACATCGGGGCCGGTCTTGTTCGCCCCGGCATTCCCGGCGCGTGAACGGACGATCATCCAGGGCATCTGCCTCGTCTGCGGCACGCCCGTGGCCGAGACCGAAATGGCGCGCGACCCGGAGGCCCCGGTCACTGAATCCGACGTGTTGGAGTTGCTCAAGAGCCAGCGAGAGGGTCTGGATGTCTTCACCTGCCCCCTCTCGGTGGTCCGCGCAGGCCGGCTGGCGATGCGCACGAGCATCCCGGATCACGGCGTTCTGCTGATCGATGCCGAGACGGATGATGATCTCGACGCCGTCGCCGAGGTCGCACTGTCACTCGATCCGATCCCCGCGCTGGCTGGCTCGGCCGGATTCGCCGGCGCCCTCGCGCGGCACCTCTGGGGCCCGGCGGTGTCGCCGCGCTGGCCTGCAGAGCGATTCGGCCCCGCGCTTGCGGTCCTGGGGAGCTCTAGCCGAGTGCTCGCGACTCAGGTCGAGACAGCGGCAAAGGTGGGCTTCGCCACCATCCCGTTCCCGTGCCAGAACCTGACCCGCGAAGACCAGCCGCTGCCGGAACTCGAAACGGCGATCGAGAGCGCGATGACCGAGCTGGCTGCCGGGCGCGATGCTATTGTCTACGCCGCGGGCGCTCTCCCGAGCGTCGAGCGACCCATCGAGCTCATCGTCGAGCATCTTGCGCACCTGGCCTATGTCGTCACCCGCGAAACCAGGCCAAACGGCCTGCTGGTAGGTGGCGGCTCGACTGCCCTCGCCGTGCTTGAGACTGTGGGCGCCGAGGCGCTCGAGATCGACGATGAGCCGCTGCCGGGGATCGCCGGCGGTTCGGTCATCGGAGGTCATCTTGCCGGCATTCGGGTAGTGCTGAAGCCTGGTGCAGCAGGAGTGGAGACGGCGGTCGTGCAGATTCTCGGCTACCTGAGCCATCGCCGAAGGATGGAGGCCATAAGCCGATGAGCCACACGCGCCCGATCCTGGCGATCACGATGGGCGACCCCGCCGGCATAGGTCCCGAGGTTATCGTCGGCGCCCTCGTCAAGAGAACGCTTCGCGGAATCTTCCAGCCGCTGATTGTGGGAGACGCTCGCATATTGGGCCGCGCGGCCGCGGCTGCCGGAAAGCGCTTCCCCGTCCGGTCCGTCGCCACCGCGGCGGATGCCGCCAGACATCCCCAGAGCATCTGCCTCCTCGATCTCCGGAATGCCGACCCGGACGCGATCCCGTTCGGCCGGCTATCGGCTATTGCCGGCCGCGCCGCGGCGGACTACGTCATGCGAGCAGTGGAACTGGCGCAGAGCGGCGCGGTCGCGGGAATCGTGACTGCGCCCATCAACAAAGAAGCGCTCCGACTGGCGGGGGTGCCGTACCCCGGTCACACCGAAATGCTCAGCGCGCTCTGCGGCGGGTGTGAAGTGGCGATGATGCTGGTCTACGGGAATATGCGGGTGTCTCACGTCACCACGCACGTCTCGCTTCGGCAGGCCTGTGATCTGGTGAAGCGAGAGCGCGTGCTGTCCGTGATCAAGCTCACGGACGAGGCGTTGCGGAAGTTTCCCAGGCCGAGCGGAATGACTCGGCTCCGGCGGATCGCAGTGGGCGGTCTGAATCCCCACGCGGGCGAATCAGGCATGTTCGGCGACGAGGAGATTCGCGAGATCGCTCCGGCAGTCGCCGACGCGCAAGCCGAGGGCATTGATGCCGTCGGTCCGCTGCCCCCGGACACGGTCTTCGCCCGCCATTGCGCCGGGAATTTCGATGCCGTAGTGGCGATGGTGCACGATCACGGTCACATCGCGGTGAAGACCGTCGGCTTCATGCCCGACGTTCCAGGCGGCACCCGCATAGCCGGCGTCAACGTCACCCTCGGCCTGCCCATCATCCGCACCTCCGTCGATCACGGCACCGCGTTCGAGATCGCCGGAAAGGGGCTGGCGGATCCGACGAGCATGGTGGATGCCATCACCCTGGCGGCGGAGATGGCCGGGACAGCGTAGCCCGTGTCCTTGTTGACCGCCCGTGAAGCCGGCCTGAGGTCTCCCCCGACTCCGGCTGCCCCCTGGGCTGGGAGTCGCTGCCTGGGATTCCCTTGCGGATGGCGGCACGCTACGCGCGGGTCGGGTATGGATGGCGCGCGCCGCGGGAACGGCAATGGCGCATCAGCCGGCTGGAATGCACGAGCGGCGCTGGGACAGGACGAAGCACGGGTCGCGCCGAAGAAGGGCCGGGCGGGCTCCCGGCACGCACCCCCCGGCGGATCGGGTGCCTTCCCTTGCGGATGGAGGTGTCACTATGAGACGTCCTGTCAGCTTCGTCAGCCTGGCACTGATCGTGGCTGCGTGGGCAGCAACTGCGGTCGCGGCTGAGTCCGGCCAGGCTTCGCCTGCCGAAGACACGGTCCCCATCGCGGGCGGCCGCTTCCATCCGGTTCGCCTGCACAGCCGCATCACCCACGTCCAGCCCATGACAGGCATCATCATGTGGGAGGATTCCGAGAACAGCCACACGGACGCGATCGCGCTCGAGTACTCCTATATGCGGTACAGCGACGTGGTGAGAGCCAAAGGCCAGTACGACTGGTCCGCCGTCGAGCGCAAACTCGACTCAATCGCAGGTCGCAAGCACCAGGCGGTGCTGCGCTTCTACGAAACCTGGCCCGGCCAGCAGACCACGGTTCCGGGCTACATCAAGGCGCTGCCCGACTACCACGAGACGCAGGCGAAGAGTGAAGGCCGCGACACCGCTTTCCCGGACTGGTCGAACCCGGAGTACCAGCGGTTCTTTCTGGAGTTCTACGAGCGCTTCGCCGGGAAGTATGACCGCGACCCGCGGCTGGCGTTCCTGGAGGTGGGCTTCGGCCTGTGGGCAGAGTACCATATCTACTCCGGGCCCGAGGAACTGGGGAAGACGTTCCCGAGCAAGGAGTTCCAGGCGCAGTTCTTCCGCCAGCTCAGCCGGATGTTCAAGGAAACGCCCTGGATGATCTCTCAGGACGCGCAGGAGGCCAGCCGCACACCGTTCGCCGCGCAACGCGAGCTGCTCGATCTGAGGTTCGGCATATTTGACGATTCATTCCATCTGGCGTGGCAGCCGGGGTACAACCTCGAGGGTTGGGAGTTCTTTGGCCGCGACCGCTGGAGGCACGCTCCCTGCGGCGGCGAGATTCTCTTCCCGAACCGGCCGCGCGAGCAGCAGGTGGCTGCGGCGTGGGCGACGGAAGCGGCCAACTTCCACATCACGTTCATGATCGGCGAACAGTGGCCGCGGTGGACGACGCTGGAGCGCATCCGCGAGCACGGCCTGGCATGCGGCTACAAGTTCAGGGTCACCGCCCTCGAGGTGAGCGACACCGCCGCGCAGGTGGCAGTAGCGAACAGCGGCGTGGCGCCGATCTACTACGACGCGTTTGTGGCCGTGAATGGCGTGCGCGCGCAGGACTCGCTCAAGGGATTGCTTCCGGGCGAAGAGCGCCGGTTCACCGTCGCATCTGGCGGCGAGAATCCGAAACTGACCATCGAGTGCAACCGCCTGAAGCCGGGGCAGCGCATCGAGTTCGAAGCGGACTTGGACAGCCCGCCCGGTATCTCGGGCACCCTATAGGCCACATCGGTGAGTAGGTCAGCGGGCGAGGCGATGACCAGAGATCGCGGACTGGCGTCACCTGGCCGCCGGGCGTGGTGGCACCAGACTGGCCGCAGGCCAGCCGCTCTCCCTGGTGAAGCGCTGCGCACGGCGGCCCCGGGCACCCAAGAGGAACGCGCGCAGCCCCCTCCGTACTGTACTGGGGACTGGATATGCAGAGGAGTCACTATGGGGCCAATCCGCCGCTTGCTGCCGGTCGTGCTGGCAGTGTCCGCTCTCTCCCTCCCTCACCCGAGCGCCGCCGCGCCGGTCGAGAGCCGGGCGCTGATCGACGGCCGCCAGGCCGCTGGCTGGGAGGCCGTCGAGTCCACACTCACGCAGACGACCGTGGAAGGCGAGCCCGCCCTGCTCTTTCGTGTTGTGACTGACTCGGGCAGCGCCGGCCCGAGCCGACGCGGCGGCCGACCCCATATCCAGTGGTCCGTGCCGGCCGACCAGCGCGACTGGCGCGGCTGGGAGCAGATCCGATTGCGTGTGCTGGCGCGGAGCAGCGCCGGCAGCTTCCCCTCCCGGCCGCTTGGGATCACCATCCGGACTGGCGACCCCCCGGTCAGCTCGGACCGAAGTGTGCCCGCGTTGCAGGTGGGGGAGTGGCAGGACTTCACCTTCGACCTGCTCGACCTGTCGAACCCCGGAGCGGTGGGCTCGGTGACTCTCTCGCTCGCCAGGGGCAGGTACGCGGACAAGACGACGCTGGAGTTCGCCATCGCCCGGCTGGAGCTGCTCCGCTACTCGCAGCCGACGCTCTTGGGCCTCCATCCGCTCGTCGCCGTTGCCTTCGCGGATGCCGGGTCCCTGCCGGTACAAGCGAAGCTTCTTGGCCTGCCCGCGGGCGCCACGACGCCGCTCGAGCTGCGTCTGATGAAAGGAGCTGAGGCTGTCGCGAGCTGGCGCACACAGGCCCAGGAGGGGGAAATGCAACTCTCCTTCCCCCTGCCGGGAGCCCTGTCGCCCGGCGACTATGCGGTCTCCGGCACGGCCGGAGGAAGCACGTTGTCCGCACCGGTAAGGCTCGTGGCCTCGCCCTGGCAGGAGGTGAGGCAATGAAGTGGCAGGCGCCGTTCGCGTTGGCTGTACTGAGTGTGCTCGCGGCCGGCGCGCCAGGCCTGGCGCAGGCTGAGCGCAGCGCGGTTGCGCCTGGCGTGCTGGTGTTCGACATGGGCACGACAGATTCGCTCCTTTGGCCTGGAGCCCAGCGGGTGACCTCCGCCGATCCCGGATGGTCAGCGCACCAGGGACTCACGGAGCATGACGCCCCCACCCAAGGCGATCCGATCTGGACGAATGCGCTGACCCGGGACTTCATCATGGGTACCGTCCCCGCCACCTTCCGCTTCCCGGCTGCCTCTGGACAGTGGTCGGTGTACGTGATCACTGGCATCGGGGGACGCTGGGCAGGCAACTCCGCGCAGGTCTGGGACTTTGACGTTTCGGTCGGAGGCGAGACCTGGCGCTGCCAATTCGGGGAGCCGGATGCCTACCGTTTCCCGCGCCACACCTTCTCGGCCACCTCGCGGGGGGAGCTCGTGGTGACTCTCACACCCCGCAGCGCCTGGACGGTCTCCGGGGTTATCGCCTGGCAGTCGAATGATGACACAGCCGCTAGGAAGCTGATCGCCCAGATCGAGGAATGGGCGCCCCCGGAGGAGCGCGCCAAGTGGAAGGAGGATGTCCGACCGCCGGCCGGCCCGCCCCCTGCCATCAGCGCGGCCGACCGCGCTCGCGGATACCTGATCTGGCACCGCCATTGGGCCACCCCCATCTATCCCTGGACGAACCCGACGCCGGAGGAGCTGAACCCCGCCCTGCGCATTTTCGCCTCCCCAGGCGAGTACGAGCCGGTCACGTTCACCGTCCAGCCGCTGCGCCCCCTGCGTCAGACGAGCATCGGGGTAACGGCTCTTGGCCCGGTGCCGGCCACGGCCATCGACGTGCGCAAGGTGCGCTACATGAAGGCGCGGCGCAACTACAGCGCGACCGGCTTCTACCGCATCGTGCCCGACGTCCTCGACCGGTGGACGGGTGGGCCGCTGACGGCCGGCGAGAACGCCACCTTCTGGCTCACCCTCCGCGTTCCCGACGATGCTCGCCCCGGGCTGTACCGGGGCCGTCTGCGCTTCTCCGCGGATGGGAAGGCCGCGGATATCCCGGTCCTGCTCCGGGTCATGGACATCAGGCTCCAGGAGGATCCGCACCATACCTACGGGATCTACTACGACGACCCGTTTGCCCGGGCGGCGCAGGCGCCCGACGAGGCCTCACGCCAGTACTGGATCAGGAAGTCGGAACTCGAGCATGCCGACATGGTCGCCCATGGCACGCGCAACATCACCCTCGACTGCGAGTCGGGCGCGCAGAGCGCGAACGGTGAGTTCGAGCGCCTCGCAGCCTCCTTCGATCGCCTCCAGGCTCAGCTCGACCGGGCGCGCCGCTTCGGCTTCCAGCCCCCGTACATGCTGAGCATTTCCACTGAGGCGATCTACGAGAAATATATGAAGAGTGGGCTCGCGAATCATCTTGCCGGGGTGCAGATGCCGCCGGACCCGTTCTTTGCCGAGGTTACTGCCCTGGTGCGCACCATCGAGCAGGAGCGGCAGCGGCGCGGGTGGCCGGAGTTCATCTACCAGCCTTTCGACGAGCCCTCCTCCGACCCAACCGTCGTCGCCTTCATGACCCGCGTGTTCGCGGCGGTGAAGGCCGCGGGCGTGCGCACCTATACCACCGCCTCTCCCGAGCGGCCCAGCTATCAGCCCTTCCAGCCCTACGTGGATGTCTGGTGCACCCAAACCTTCCTGCCCGAGCGCGACGCCGCCATCGCCGACATGGCTCAGCGTCCGGGCCGCGAGTACTGGTGCTACCCCAACGACATCTCGGGGGAGAACGACCACACCCCGGTCGCGGGCGCGCGCATGACCTACGGGTTCGGATTTTGGCGCTCTGGCTTCGTACGGCTCATCCCCTGGATATACCAGTACTCCATCGGCGATCCGGACAACTACCTGGACGGAGACAATATGGATTTCTTCGTCCATTCCGAGCCCGACGGCACGCCCGTGCCGGTAGCGCTGTGGGAGGGGTTCCGCGAGGGCTACGACGACATGCGCTACATCTACACCCTGACGCAGGCCATCGCCTAAGCGAAGCTATCCCCCTCGGCTGCGGTGCAGGCGGAGGCCGCTGCCGCGCAGCAAGTGCTCGACTCAGTGTGGAACGCGATCCCCGTCCTCCCGCAGTACCAGTACCGAGACTTCTGGCTGCCTGACGAGATGGATGTCCAGCGTTGGCTCATCGCCGAACGCGCTGAGCGCCTCACCCAACTGCTCAGAAAGAACAGCGGCGCCCGTTAGCGCACCTCCCGGCCCCGGGCGACCTCTGTGCGTGATACGTCGGCTTGGGACACCGATCGGGGGCGCGACGGCAGGTGAGAGCACCGGCGAAGACACGGCGCTCGAGGTGGCGTGCGAGAGTGCTGGCTGGCTTCTCAGGCTCAGTCCGCTCTTCGACGTGATGAAGGGCTCCGGCCACCTCCCGGCTCCGGCTGCCCCCTTGGCCTGGGGTCACTGGTCGGGGTCCGGCGCGGATGGCCTACTGACACGGAGCGCGCCCAACGGCTCGCCGAGGGACTCCGACCGGAATTCCTCCCTCGACCAGCAACTTCTCGAGCCGGTCTCGGTAGCATATACGGGGGAGATGCGCGCAGATGTCGATGTGCGGGAAAGAGAAGCGGTGCCTAACGGACTATGCAACCTAATGACTTTCGCCCAAAGAAGTAACGGCGAAAGTCGTCAGAAGACCAGCGAATACCTGGAAGAAGACGTTCGCCCGATGTTACTTTGTTGGGCGAACGTCCGTAGTACCTGGACGGGTCTTCCGCCCCGGCGTGAGCTCTATATCACGGTGCACGGCCGGTCTTACCACCGTGCCGGGTGCAGGCGGTGTCGGGGGGCTATCTTCGCCATCACCCATAGCGAAGCTGCCGCCAACAGACTCAGGCCCTGCCGAGTGTGCAGGCCCGATCAGCTCTCGTACTCAAAATCTGTAGCAGGACCCCTTCTGGAGAGGATCGGGGGCGACGAGCGCAGCATCCTCGCGACATGATCTCCGGCATGTGCACCGGAGAAACGGAGCCTACCCGGGATGGTCGTTATGGAACGGGTTCGTTTCCGCGTCGAAGCGCCGAGAGCCAAGAAGGTGATGCTGGCGGGAGACTTCACTGATTGGGGCACCAATCCGCGCCTGATGCGCCGCGCGACCCCGCGCAGCCAAATATTCGTTGCCCAAGTCACGCTGGCGCCTGGGACATACCAATACAAGTTCATCATGGATGGAGAGTGGGGGGAAGACCCACAGGCCCAATCTGTGCCAAACTGCTTTGGTACGCTGAATTCTCTCTGCGTGGTCGGCGACTAGCTCCCCCGGGAAGCCGGAGATTGAGCGCCGAAGCATCCTGAACGACGGTCCCGGGCCCCTCCGACTCCGGCTACCCCCTCGGCTGGGGGCGAGCGTCCGGGATTCTGTCGCGGATCGTCGTGCGATGGCTCTTCCCCGACACGTGAATCACGGCCTTCCGGTTAGCGGCGTGATGCCAGCTTGGTTTCGCGGGCCCCTGACGGGGCAGATAAGCGGAGAGCAGGCCCTCGGCCTGGCCCGCAAATGGCTCTGGGACAACCCGAAAGAGCTCTACCGGCTCGACGTCTGAGCGGACGGCGGACTGCCGCGAGCCGGCGAAGCCCCGTCACCACCTACCGGGCCGGCGCGTCGGGCGTGACCACCTCCGCCTCCATCGGAGTGAATCTGAACGCACGCACCACCACCTCCACCGGTCTGCCGTCCGTGGGAGGTCGGCCCTCGAAGCACCACAGGTTCATGTGCACTGGCATCGGCTGCTGGGAGATGCGGGTGGCGGGATCCTCCGGCTGGTAACGCCAACTCGCCACCTGCTGCAGGTCGTCGTCGCGATGCCCGAGCAGCGACTGGAAGAACACGCCGGCGGGCGACCAGGTGAACCGCTGCGTGCTCAGCTCACTGTCGAGGGCGATGGGGAAGGTATGGGAGGTGCTCTTCAGCTCCCTTTCGACCGGCCACACGGTGTAGTTGCCGATTGGCGCTTTGGGCAGACCCCACTTCGCGAACTCGATGTCCAGCTCGTGCGTCCCGCCGCGACCGACATCGCGAGTGGGGTAGTTGAACAGCCCGAGGACGACCTCCAGATCGAGTTTGTCCACCCGGCCCTCGATCCAGAACTGGTAGCGGCCGAACCCCAAGCGGCTGGTCGTGGAAACCTCGGAGCAGTACCACGTGCCCTCCCGGGGTGCGAGCTTCAGGTGCAGATAGCCGCGGTCATCAACCCAGGCGTTGTTCTCGTCCCACTCATTGGGGCCAGGGCCGCCGCGACCCGCGGCGCGGATGGTCCAGTCGTAGCCTGAGAACCTGATCGTCTTCGCCTGGCCGACGCCGGCAGCCATCGCCAGGACGGCCACCAACCCGATCACGAACGCGAGCTTCTCTGCCATGGGCTGCTCCTTCCGTTCCCCTCCCGGTCGTCCTTCGCTGGGCTGGCCGCGCCTCCTGCGATTGTCTCGGAGGCGGAATGGTCGTCGCCCCACGCGCCGGGCCCGTGACCCGCACGGCAGGCATCTACACTCTGTCCTAGAGTATGACCGATGCCCACCCCATCGGCAGCATCCTGGGCGTCGGCGCCCCGGACACCTCTCGCCTCCGGCTACGCCCTCGGCTGGAGTCAGTAGCCGGGGTTCGGTCGCGCATGGGGAAGGCTGCCGCGCCACGGCGGCGATTACGGCCCGGCCCGTGCAGTCCCCGTCTGACATCCCTGCCCATGCGCTGTACTTCGCAGACAGGGGCTGTCTACAGGGGCCGAGAATACCGTCTAGAGGGCTACGCCGGGGAGCTTGAAGACAACCGAGTTTCGGACAACACGGGCCGCCCGGTCTTCCACCACGGTCGGGACTCCATCGCGCCGCTGATCCTGACAGGTATTGGTCTGCTTGGCAATGCGATCATCTGTGTACCGGGTTCGGATAGCTGTACTGCTACTCTCTATGCTGCTGTGCGCGGGGCTGTTCTCGTGCTACTGGGCGCGCCCGGACCGGGCGACCGCCGTGACGATTATCCCGCCGTTGATCTGGGCCGTACCGGGCCTGGGCATGGCCATGGTAGGGCTA
>JBEKKD010000054.1:0-14088 GCA_050010895.1 Armatimonadota bacterium | reverse complement strand
TATGCGGATCGGCGTCGCGCGGCATGCCTTCGCGCTGCCAGCGCGCCAGCACCCCGTCGCTGAACCCCATCCATGCTGTGAGCAGGGGTGCGTCAGGCTGTCGGTAGTCGAGAATCGCGCGGAAACGCTCCCGGGGAGTCATGCCTGCCGCCAACATGCCATCAGTCACTGAAGAATGACTCGAAAAACACTGCCAGATCCTCCTTCACCTTGGGCGTCAGGATCATGTTGTAGAACTGCGTCACCAGCCCCCCGTCAGCAGAAAGCTGCTTCAACAGGCGCACGTGGGCCAGCACATCATCGCGGGAGCCGAACGCATAGGTGCTCTGCACCGGACAGCAGCCCCACAGAACCAAGTCGCGTCCGAACTCGCGCTTGGTCTCGGTCAGATCCATGCACTCCGGCTGGACCGGGTTGATGGCGGTGACGCCGACGTCGATAAGTTCGGGGAGGAGTGGCGTCAGATTGCCGTCGCTGTGATAGAGCACCTGGATGGATGGATTGACGGATCGCGCAGCGGCGACGACCGAGGCGTGGAACGGCTTGATCTGCCTGCGGTACTGCGCCGGGCTCACCAGCAGGGTCTGCTGATTGGCGATATCATCTCCTATGCGCAGCACGTCCACACCGGCCTCAGCGAAGCGCCGTGCCTGGAAGCGCCGGCACTCCGCGATTCGCTCGAACAGCGTCGCCACGTAGCCCGGCCGCTCGTACAGATCCGCGAACAGCTGCTCGAGACCGCGCATCAGATAGGAGGTCTCAAGAATAGTCTGAGACAACTGACCGACGACTCCGTACCACTGCTCCATTGACTTCCCAGCCCTCTCGTCGAAATACTCGTGCCGCCACGGTTCAGCGAAACCCGGGAAGGGATAGCGCTCCAGTTCGGCTATGGAGTCAACTCCGGCGAGGGGATGGAACGTCCTATGACCGGCATGATATCCCTCGGCCGTCTTCAGCGGAATTGTGCCGACCCCCCAGTCGGAGAGAGCCGCCTCCTCGGGAAGGCCGGGCAGATATGAGTTGAAGCGCTCTCGATCCTCGCTCTCAGCGAACATCAAGTAGTCGAAATCCCCCTCAAGGTAGCGAGCGCGGTTGCCCTGGGGCAGGCCGAGCGATTCCACGATCACCGCAACTTCTCCCCCGACGCGGTCGAAGAGCAGGCGATCCTCTGCGTGATGGGAGAGGACATTCAGAGTTCTCTCTCGGGTTCTCATAGGTCCTCCCGGGTGTATCCCCGAAGAGCGTGACCACGGCGGCCGAGAACTCGGGTCGCAGGTCCCGGCATCAGCCCTGGCCACGGCGTTCGCATCACTCCGGCCGATCTGCGGCTTTTCGGACCGACATTCTACACTATCGCGGGCCGTCGTGCCAACGTATCTATGGCGTCGGCCAGGAGAGCCGCAGCTATGGGTGATGCCAGGTGGCCGCGACGCCGAGCGCGCGCACACTGGCCGCGTTAGGAGGGGTACCCTGGAAGGGCGCCAGTCGGGTTAGGCGGAATCTGCCGAGTAGCCAACCGCGACCATCAAGGGAGACGCGCATGCATTCCCAGTATCAACCGACGTGGGAGTCGCTGAAGCAGTACCGAGTTCCGGAATGGTACGTTGACGGTAAGTTCGGCATCTTCATCCACTGGGGCGTGTATTCCGTCCCCGCCTTCGGCAGCGAGTGGTATCCCCGCAACATGTATCGGCAGGGCAGCCCCGAGTTCGAGCATCACCTCGCCACCTACGGCCCGCATTCCCGATTCGGCTACAAGGACTTCATCCCCCAGTTCAGGGGCGAACGCTTCGATCCCGAAGCGTGGGCCGACCTTTTCGCGAAGTCCGGCGCCAGATATGTGGTGCCGGTCGCCGAGCACCACGACGGCTTCGCCATGTATGACTGCTCCTTCTCCGAATGGACCGCGGTGAAGATGGGCCCCCGGCGCGACGTGGTGGGCGAACTGGCTGCCGCGGTCCGCCGCCGGAACCTCGTGTTCGGCATCTCCAGCCATCGCGCCGAACACTGGTGGTTCTTCGATGGTGGACGCAGGTTCGATTCGGACGTGTCGGACCCCCGCTGGGATGGCCTCTATGGCCCGGCCCAGCCCGCGCCATCTGATTCCAGCGATCTCGAACAGAGCCCTCCGGATGCAGCTTTCCTGGATGACTGGCTGCGCCGCACCTGCGAGCTTGTGGACAAGTATCAGCCGCAACTGGTCTGGTTCGACTGGTGGATCCAGCATCGGGCGTTCGCCCCGTATCTCAAACGCTTTGCCGCCCATTACTACAACCGGGGGCTGCAATGGGGCCAGGGTGTGGCTATCAATCACAAGTTCGAGGCATATCCCGAGGGTGTCGCTGTGTTCGACGTCGAGCGCGGACAGCTCTCCGGCATCCGGCCGCTCTTCTGGCAGACCGATACCGCCATCTGCGCCAACTCCTGGGGCTATGTCAAAGACCGCCAGTACAAGACCGCAGGCGCGGTGATCGGCGACCTCGTTGACATCGTCAGCAAGAACGGTTCCCTGTTGCTCAATATCGGCCCGCGCCCGGATGGCACCATCCCCGAGGAAGAAGAGAGCGTGCTGCTCGAGATAGGCGCGTGGCTTGAGCGGAACGGGGAGGCCATCTATGGCACACGCCCGTGGCGGGTCTTTGGCGAGGGTCCCACCCCCGTGGTGGACGGCTCCTTCAATGACACCAAGCGGGCAGCGTTCACGAGTGAGGATGTGCGCTTCACTGCCAAGGGCGATGCGGTCTACGCTATCTGCCTCGGCTGGCCGACACGGGAGTGGACGATCAAGTCTCTCGGCTCCACCGCAGGCAGGATCTCGTCCGTTTCCCTGCTGGGCTCGGACGGTCCGCTCCGCTGGTCGCAGGATGCGGGCGGCCTGAGCGTTCAGGCCCCACCTCGCAGGCCGTGCGATCATGCGTACACCCTCAAGCTCTCGCTGGCAAGGTAACTCTGACTTTCGCCCAAAGAAGTAGTGGGCGGAACGAGCGCCAGAAAACAGGAGGCCGGAAGTGCAGGGGGGCAGGGCAGAGATCGTCGTCGCCGGGCACACTTGTCTCGACATCATCCTGACCCCCGCCGCAGGCGGGAGCCGGGGGGAAGAGATACTCGTCCCCGGCAAGCTCATCGACGTGGGGGCGTCCGTGGTCACCACCGGAGGCGCGGTCCCCAACACCGGGCGTGCCCTCCACCGGCTGGGCGTACCTACCCGACTGGTGGGCAAGGTCGGGAACGACCTCTTCGGCCGCGCCGTGCTCGAGATCCTACGCGAAGATGCTCCTGCCCTGGCAGAGGGCATGCTGATCGCCCAGGACGCGCCCACCTCATACACGGTAGTCATCAACCCGCCCGGCCTTGACCGCATCTTCCTTCACTGCCCAGGTGCGAATGACACTTTTGGTTCGGCGGACGTACCATATGACCGCCTCGACGGCGCGAAGCTTTTCCATTTCGGGTACCCGCCCTTGATGCGGCGCATGTTCTCCCATGATGGAGCGGAACTGGTGGCTCTGTTGCGCCAGGTGAAGGCTGCTGGAGTGACAGCTTCCCTGGATATGGCGAAGCCGGATCCCACGTCGGAGGCGGGTAAGGCGCCGTGGCTGGAGATCCTGAAGCGCGCGCTTCCCTATGTCGACGTTTTCCTGCCGAGTGTCGACGAGATACTGTTCATGTTGGATCGCGAGCGATTCGACCGAATGGGGCCGGCGATGGCCTCGGGCGTTGACGGCCCGCTGCTGCGCGATCTCTCCGATCGGCTGCTATCGATGGGCGCGGCGATTGTGGTGTTGAAGTTGGGGCCGGAAGGGCTGTACCTGCGCACGACCACTGAGAGCAGACGGCTTGACGCGATGGGAAGCTGCGCCGTCAACAGCACCCAAGCGTGGCTGGGCCGGGAGCTGCTCGCGCCGTGTTTCCTCGCGGATGTCAGCGGCACGACGGGAGCGGGGGACTGCACTATCGCGGGTTTCCTGGCGGGCCTGACTGCCGGCCTGGGGCCGGAGGATACCATGACGAGCGCGGTGGCGGTGGGCGCCTGCAGCGTCGAGAAGGCGGATGCCACTAGCGGGATCCCCACCTGGGAGCAGGTGCGCGCGCGAATGGCGAAGAGATGGGAGCGCCGGCCGGTCTCATTGGACCTGAAGGGATGGCGTTGGGACGAAGGCATTTCCCTCTGGCGCGGGCCGGGCGATTCTGGACAGAGCGCCGACACATAGGGCGCACCGGCCCCTCACCGCCCACCATCATGCGACCGCGGGCGACGTGAAGGGGGACACGGCGGCTCCGCGGAACAGGGTGCGCAGACTGCACCGGACTGCCGGAACGGGACATATTGTGGAGTCCGACATCGAGGCACTGATCCGTAAGCCTGCCTGCTACCCCGATCTTCGGGGAGGGGCGGCGTGGATAACCGGCGGCGGAAGCGGGATCGGCCGCGGCGTCGCGCTGCGACTGGCGGCGGAGGGGATGCGGGTCGCCATCTGCGGGCGTCGGAAAGAGAAGCTCGAGGAGACAGCGACACTGATCGCGGCCACGGGCGGCAAGGTGCTGGCTGTGCCGGCCGACTTGTCCAAGGCGGAAGACGTCGCCCGCTTCGCCGAGGTCGCCCTGGGGGAGTTCGGCCCGGCGAACGCGCTTGTGCACAGCGCCATGCTCATGCGGTTCCCGCCTTTCGAGGAATACACGCCGGAGTTGTGGGACCAGAGCTTTGCCACCGGCGTCCGCGCGGCCTACCTGCTGACGTCAAAGATCCTGCCGGGGATGGTGGAGCGCGGGCGCGGCGGGATCGTGCTCATCTCTTCAGTGCTTGGCACGCGGATGAACCGAACGGGACTTGCCTATTGCGCAGTGAAGGGCGCGCTCGAATCTATGACCCGACAGATGTCGCTGGAGTTCGCCGAGCGGGGCATCCGCGTGAACGCGGTGGCACCGGGGCTCATCCTGTCGTGGCGGCCGATCACGGATGAGAATCTAACGCATGATATGATCCCCCTCCGCCGGCCCGGCACGCCGGCGGAAATGGCCGCGGTAGTGGCGTTCCTGCTCTCGCACCAGTCGAGCTACATCACTGGGCAGGTGATCCACGCCGATGGCGGGACAAGCGTACAGCTCGCGCCGCCAGGGCAGCGCCTGTAGTGCAGACCGTCGACGGGCATCGGCCTTCGCGCCGTCGAACACGGAGATACGCGATGAGAATCACCAAGCTCGAAACGCTTTTTGTGAAGCCACGCTGGCTCTTCCTGAAGATGCACACCGATGAGGGGATCGTGGGGCTGGGCGAACCGATTCTGGAGGGCCGCTCCCAGACTGTGGCCGCAGCCGTGCACGAGATCGGGCGCTTCGTCATCGGCATGGACCCGCGCCACATCGAGCACAACTGGCAAGCGATCTATCGCTGGCAGTTCTACCGGGGCGGACCGATCCTCACCAGCGCCCTCTCGGGCATCGAGCAGGCAATGTGGGACATCACCGGCAAGTGGCTCGGCCAGCCGGTCTACAGACTGCTGGGAGGCCCAACGCGGGAGCGCATCCGGCTGTATAGGCATGTCGGCGGGCCGGTGGTGGACGGGAAGGTGCCGCGCGCCGCGGCGGCGGTGGCAGAGGGCTTCACCGCGATCAAGGTCGGTCTGTCCGGGCCGCTTCGGCAAGTCGATAATCTGGCCCGGGTGCAGCAGTTCGAGCGGTATCTGGCGGCGCTGCGAGATACGGTCGGGCCGGAGGTGGATATCGGGGTGGACTTCCACGGCGTCGCGAGCCCCGCGATGTCTATCCGCCTGGCGAAGGCGATCGAACCCCATTATCCGATGTTCATTGAGGAGCCCGTGCTGCCGGGGAATGTGGATGAGCTGGTGCGGGTGGCGAGAAGCACGACCATCCCGATCGCCACCGGGGAGCGGCTGTTCACCAAGTGGGGTTTTCGTGAGGTGATCGAGAAGCAGGCCGCCGCCATCCTGCAGCCCGATCTCAGCCATGCAGGAGGCATTCTGGAGGTGAAGAAGATCGCCGCGATGGCGGAGTGCTACTACGGCTCGATCGCGCCCCACTGCCCGCTCGGCCCCATCGCGCTGGCCGCCTGCCTTCAGCTGGACGCGTGCATCCCCAACTTCCTGATCCAGGAGTTCGTCAACCTTGGTGACGGGTACCTGAAGGAACCGTTCCGGATCGTGGACGGCTTCATCCCTCTCCCGACCAAACCCGGGCTGGGCATTGAGCTGGACGAAGAGGCGCTGGCGGACAAGGTGTACGATGGCTCCTGGGATCACACGCCATCGCTTCACGAGGATGGGTCGGTCGCGGACTTCTGAACGTCCCTGGGGGTACTGCGTGTGTCGAGCGCCCTCGCCCCATTTCGTCAGCCTACAACGGGATCGCAAGAGATCAACGGCTGGCCTGCAGGCCCCATTCGCGCCGACCGACCGGAGGCCGACCAGGTCCACGCGCTTCCGCATATGGACGGAGATGCCCGCGCGACACCCAAATAATCTACGTCGTGCTGCCTGCGCGTGCGGGCTTGGGACGCTGTTGCGCGGGGAGGCGGTCGTGCAGGCCCTTACCGCGGTGAATGCCCCGGTAGCTGAGGTTGACGAGGAGACGGCCGAGGAACTTCCTGCGCACGGTGAAGCTGCGCGTGAGGATCGAGGGGATGGAGTAGAAGCGACCGTAGACATACTTCTGCCCCGCCCGCAGCTCGAGATCCGTCATGTGCCGGGGGCGGAATACGACATTGCTCATGGTGTAGTGCGACCAGTCGTGATCCAAAATCCTGTTCTCGCCCTCGAGCTGCTGGCGCATCGCCGTACCCGGGAAGGGAGTGAGCACCGCGAACTGGGCGGCGACCAACTTGTGCCGCTCCGCGAACTCGACTGTCCTAGCAAAGACGCCGCGGTCATCTCCGTCGAGGCCAAGCACGAATGAGCCGATGATCTCGATGCCGGCCTTGTGGATCGTGGTGATGGCTGCACCCATGTCAGTCCCCACGTTGGGGACTTTGTGCGTCGCTCGCAGGTTCTCTTGCGAGAGTGACTCCAGACCTACGAACATCGCCTGGCATCCACTGCGCGCGGCGAGGGAGAGCAGCTCGGGATCCCTGGCCATGGTCAGGTCGGCCTGGCCGATCCAGCGGCGCTTGAGCGGGATCAGTGCTTCGAACAGCTCCTTCGCCCGCCGGGCATGACCCGCGATGTTGTCATCGACGAACCCGACCCATCCACCGGACAGTGATCGGACTTCCTCCACCACTTCGGGAACGGGGCGGAAGCGGTACCGCCTGCCTGCCACCGTGCTCACCGTGCAGAAGGCGCAGGCATTCGGGCACCCGCGCGCGGTCTGGACGATGTTTGTGGTGAGGTACCGCTCGACCCGGAGCAGCTCTCGGCGCGGGCGGGGGAGCCCCGCCAATTCGGCGTACCCGGGATGTTCGTACCGGGGCCGCAATCTGCCAGCCGCCAGGTCTGCCAACACCTCTTGCCACACCGGTTCCGCCTCGCCCACGACAACTGCGTCAGCGTGAGCGGCGACCTCATCTGGCAACACCGTGGGATGGATGCCGCCCATGACCACTGGTATCCCTCGCTGGCGAAAGGCATCGGCGATGACATAGGCGCGGGGTGCGGAGGCAGTCATGCAGGTGATCGCCACCCAATCCACATCGGCGTTCGTATCAACGGCCTCGACGTTCTCGTCAACCAGCCGCACGTCCACATCGGCTGGTGTCAGCGCCGCCAGCAACGGCAGGACCAGCGGAGGCGCCAGCACTTTGCCTCCGCCCCACCAGCCCTGCGACCATGCGGGCGCGATGATGAGCAAACGCGGCCCGTTCCTCGTCACACTCGTCTCACAGTCCGCCCTCCCGAATTGGATTCTGGCAGGCGAGCGCTGCCGCAATTGGTGATACTACCGATGGAGGCACGTCGATTCTCCGGCGGCTGGTACCAGCAGGGACTGCCGCCGCGGGCTTCGCACTTGGCCATCGTCTTGTCCGGAAGCACGAGCCCATGATGGGTGCAGAGGAAGCGGCCCGGCGCACGGCCGCGTGCCGGTAAACGGCGCTCAAGGGACTCCCGGCGAAGGCGATGGCAGGCAGCAGCCGGAAGGTTGCTCGGAACGACGTAATCAAGGGACATTCTGATGTCCTTTCACGGACGCGGGACCCCTCGTTCGTGCTGCACACTCGGGCGCAGCGGAATCGCACCTTCAGAAGTTCTCGACTCCCCCATCCGGCAACTAGGGCACCCATCCAGTGCCTGCGCGTCAGTCGCATCTCCAGCGCCTATCAGGGTCTTATCGGCCAGCCGCTGCACCGCCTCCACCATTGCCAGCCGGGCCAGCAGCAGGGAGACCGCGGACTCCGCCCCCCGGTTCTCGTTGACTCGCCCATCCATAAGCGCATCGAAACAGCCTTCGGTCTCGGGGTCATAGAGGGATAGCCCCTGGAGGTTCCGGCCGAAGAACCATTCCAGGTCGCGCCAAGCGCGGCGCAGGTGCTTCACATCGCCGGTGGCATCGTAGCCGGCAAGGGATGCCTCCACCATGAGCCCCGCCTCAATCGGCTGCTGGTCGTACCGAGCGGGGAGGGGGTCCTCGTCTGGCTGCAGCCACTCCCGATTGCCGACTACTGCGAGCGTATCGTGGATGGATGTCTTCTGCGCCAGGAAGTCCATGGTGCGCTCGGCGATGGCCAGATACTGCTCATCGCCGAGGAGTTGATGAGCGCGGAACAGGGCTTTCGGCAGGGCCGCGTTGGCATAGGTGAACTCCGGCAAGATCCACGCCCAGCCGGGCCGCGTGTGCTCGTGGTAGCGCCCTACCAGGTAGTCCGCAAGATGTCGGGCGAGCTGCTCTGCCCGGCGGATATCGCCGCAACCGGAGCGGGCCCACCAGTGCAGGCCAACGATGCAATACGCCTTGCTGCGCGGATGCTCGAGTTTCTCTACCCAGGGCAATGCCTGATGCAGCATTCGCTCCGCCGGTCCGATCATACCGCTCTCGATTGGATCGGCGAGCACGTGACTGAGCGCCCAGAACGCGCGTCCGAAGGCATCCTCGGAGCCGACGGTGTCAATCGGTCTGCGGTCATAGGAAACGAAATTGTGGAACCGGCCCTCGGGAGTCTGCGCGTACATCAGGAAGGCCAGGTAGCGGTAGGCCAGATCGCGGCTCAGTTGGTCCCCATAGAGCCGATGGTGCTTCACTACCACCACCAGGGCGCGGGCGTTATCGTCCGTGGTGTAGCCGGTGCGGAAGTCCGGAATGCTGTAGTTCGCATGCTGGATCACCCCGAGGCAGTCGGTCATGCGTTCCAGGTGGTCCAATGAGACGGGCTGACTCAGCTCGGAATGGATCATAGTGCGGCACTCGCGATGCTGGGAGGCGCCACCAGAGCGGCGACTGGAATGAGCACGGCCGGGCTCGGACGTGGCCTGGGCCGCCGCCTGCACACCTCCTCCAGCACACTCCGGAAACGTGTCCCTACCTCTGTCCACAGCAGGCGCTGGCCAAAGGAGCGAGTGCGGGACTCCAACTGCAGCTGCAGGTCAGGAGCGTCGAGCACTCGCAGCGCCGCCTGCGAGATGGCGTGCGGGCTGGCGAAAGCCGCCAGCAGGCCACGGCCTCCCCCCAACAGGAACTTGGCGTGGAGATAGGGAGTTGAGATGATCGCCCTTCCCGCGGCCACCGCGTAGGCGAGAGTGCCGCTGCAGATCTGGTGCGGGTTGAGATAGGGGGTGATGTAGATGTCGCTGGCCGCCAGATAGCTGATGATCTCACTCTTGGTAAGGTAGTGGTTCACGAAGCGGACCGAGTCCGCTATCTCCAGCTCGTCGATCACCCGCGTCAGCGCGACGCGGTAGTCATCTACCCCGTCGCGAATCGCGCCAGGATGTGTCTGGCCCACGATCAGATAGACAAGATCGGGGTGCTCGCGGATGATCGAAGGAAGCGCCCGGATGGCGTACTCCAGTCCCTTGCCCCGCCCCACCAGACCGAAGGTGCACATGACCTTCTTCCCGCCCACGCCTAGGCGCTGCTTGATCGCTTCCCGCCGCTCGGTAGAGGGGGGTGGCGCACCGTGGTTGATGAAGGTAATCTTTCTCAGAGAGACACCGTAATCGCGGCGCAAGATCTGGCTGGCGATGGGGTTCATCACGACGACTCGCGCCGACTTCTCCGCCAGCGCCCGCACCATATCGCGGGTCTTCCGGTCGGGTTCGGGAAGCACGGTATGCAGGCTGGTGACCACCGGCTTGGCTATGGTGCTGAGGAACCGATACATGCCCTGTCCCTCCACCCCACCATAGATGCCGAACTCGTGCTGGATGCTGACCACGTCTGCCGGCGAGTCGTTGATGAACTCGGCAGCGGCCTGGTAATCCTTCTCGTTCCGATCATCCACGACATGGACAACCGGGCGGGAGTATCGATGGTATCTCGCGCCACCCTCCATGGCGATCACGACCGCCTCGGGAGACGCCCCGCCGCCATCAGTGGCATGTATCAAGTCCTCACAGAAGGTAGCGATGCCGCATTCCCGCGGCGGATAGGTGCTCAGGTAGGCTACCTTTACCTCCTCAGCTCGCGTCAGTAGACTGCGCGCCTTCAGAGCGCTGGCATATCGCGTCAGCATAGCCCTACCTATCCTTTCTGTCCCGACCTCCATGAGCGATCGCGGCGGCCCGGCATGAGGCCCTGACTGGACCGCCTATGCCGCGGTTAGCGGCCGAAGCGCCTCGTGCGGGGTCGCTTCGCGGCACGCTTGGCGGCCCCTGCGGCACGGCGTCGCTGTAGGCACGGCCGACAGGCGCGGGGCTGCGGATAGCCTACGCGGCTATCCGCAGCCTGCTCAGCGACCGAGTAGGCGAAGTCCTGCCCGCAGAACTCGCAAACCAGCATGCTGTCGGGCATGGCTACCAGCGACGGCGGCCGCCGCCCCCGCCAAAGCCGCCGCCAGAGCGTCCACCACCACCACCACCGCCGCTGCGCTCGGACCGAGGACGTGCCTCGTTGACAGTGATGGCGCGGCCATCCACTTCCTTGCCGTTCATGGCGAGGATCGCGTCAGCCGCCTTGTCTTCGGGAACATCCACAAAGCCGAAGCCTTTGTCGCCGATCAGCCGGACTTCGCTCGGCTCGTACTCAGCGAACAACGTTCGCAGTGAGCTCTCGCTTGTGGAGTAGCTCAGGTTCCCAACATACAGACTCTTGTTGGCCACAATGGCCTCCTTGATTCCTCGGCCTGGCTCCGGGATAGCATCCTGATACGTACTGCTGAAGCGCCGGCTTCCTCACCGCGCGCCAGGCCGCGATGCAGCGGAAGTCAGACGTATAATGGCTGGCGACTATCTGCGCCGGCCTCGGCCCGGGAGCCGCCGCGTACCGCGGGCTCGCAGGCGGGATATCCCAGGCGTCGGAGAGATGCGAACAGGCTCGGGCTCAGTCAGCCCCGCCATGTTCACTCGCGGCAACTGCATGCCGAGAGTGCGTTCAATGCTCGCCAGAGCAGCGGCGTCGTCGCGGCTCGCCAGCGTCAGCGCGTCGCCCGATGCTCCGGCTCGCGCCGTCCGCCCGATCCGGTTCAGGTACTCGGCCGGCATGGCAGGGATGTCATAGTTCACGACGTGAGTCACGCCCTCCACATGGAGGCCTCGAGCGGCCACATCAGTCGCCACCAGCACTTGCACAGAGCGCTGTCGAAAGCTGGCGAGGGCCTGCTCCCGCTCGCGTTGGCTGCGATCACCGTGGATGCAGGCCGTCTTCAGCCTTTCGCGCTGAAGGCGAGTGGCGAGAAGACTGGCGCGATGCCGGGTGCGAACGAAGACCACCACGCTCTCCATGGCATCGCGGTTGAGCAGCTCCAGCAGCAGATCGGTCTTGCGCGCCGACGGCACCATATATACGGACTGGGATACCGTCGCGGGCGGGGCAGAGGGCGAGCCGACCTCGACGTGGGTCGGATTTCGCAGGATCTCCTCATACGCCACTTCCATCAGCGCGATCGGCATGGTGGCGGAGAAAAGCATGGACTGGCGTTCTCTGGGCAGCAGCGCCAGAATACGCCGCAGATCGGGGATGAAGCCCATATCCATCATCCGGTCGGCCTCGTCCAACACCAGCACTTCGACGGCGCCGAGCCGAGCCGAGTGGCGGCGGCAGTGGTCGAGCAATCGACCAGGCGTCGCCACCACGATTTCATAGCCGGCTCTCAGGGCCTCATGCTGGCGGGCCATACCGACGCCGCCGTACACGTCCATTGTTCGCAGGGGTGTGCCGTGCGTGAGCACCACACACTGCTCGGCGGTCTGCGCCGCGATCTCGCGGGTGGGAGAGAGGATCAGCGCTCGCGTGCGGCCATTTCGGCCGCCGTGGAGACGCTGAATCAGTGGGAGCAAGAAGGCAGCGGTCTTGCCGCTTCCCGTCTCCGCCGTAGCGATGACATCGCCGCCGGCAAGCGCAAGAGGGATCACCTCCTGCTGAATGGGCGTCGGTGTGTCGAAACCCATTCGGCGAATGGCCTGAATGAGCTCGGGGGAAAGACTGAAGTGAGTGAAGATCGTCTTCGCCTCGCAGACTAGAGGAAGCCAGGTCGCTGACAGATCCTACTAGCCGACGAGGTGACTCGCTCTCGATTGTGCTCTTTGCCTTGGCTGGCAGTTCTCCGGCCGGCCAAGCATGAACACTAATAATACTATACCACAATCCCCGGCCCCGGTCAAACGCTGCGGTGGGGATCGCGCAGACTGGTGTTCGGGTGGAGCGACAGGCTGCTGCCCTCCAGAACGGTCTGTGAATTCCACAAGGTGATCCTAGGCCGCTGACAGACCGCAGGCGTGCTCGTGAGTCCCGGTCGTTCACCACATGAGACCTGTGGGCGGCGCCTGCTCCGGCTCCCGGCCCCTGCTGCGGGGGTGCAGCGAGCCGGCTATGGCCCCCAGCAAGGCGGGGGCTTGCATACTGCGCAGGGCATAAGGGCTTTGGCCAGAGCGTCAGCATGGGTGACAGCTATGCTGTCCTGCCCAAGGAGAGGGCACTCAGCGCGATGGTAGCACTTGCCGAGGAGGGTCGCGTGGAAGCGGTGCCAAGAAGGCCGTCCCACCCAGCCCTTGGTGATGAGTCGCATGGCCTCATTCTCCCTTTCTGCGGAGCAGCACTGGCCCAGCTCAGGAGGCGAGGCCCCACTTCCTGGGAGGAGCGCACGCGGGGGTGCGGACTTCGTCTCGGCAGAGTATTTCGGCAGCGGGCCCTCCTCACCTGCCAAGCGGACGGCGAATCTGCCGAGTTCGGTCATGATGTCGGCGCATCTCCGGCGCCGTCCACTATCCTGCTCGGCGTACACAGACGGAGTCCCAGGCCGGCGCGCGGGCTAAGGCGCGTCTGGCGACTGGAGTACTCCGAGCACAGTCTTGTAGACGCGCACCGCGAGCTCGGACGCGTGCTGGATCTGCTCGTCACCTGTTTCGACGTTCGCGCGCCGTGGCGGCAGGGTGATGCTCGGCTGGAGAATGGCAGCGGCCAGCCGCACAGCAATCTCTTGGTTAGACATGCATTTCTCTTTCCCCGTCTGGTTGGTGGCAACGTCCCTATTCGGCAAGGATGGGAGAGTGCCTGTGGCCGCGACGCAACTGCCGGGCGCGTCCCACTGGAACTGCTCGCCCCCCTGCCCCATCGGCGACGGAAACCCAGGCAGTGACGCTGGCTCGGCGCAGTGTCTGGGCTGTCCGCCCTAACCAGCGCCAGGCGGGTGACCGCCTCTACGGCGCCAGCACGCGGACGTCCTGGACGAATGGGCGGAGCATCACGCTCGCCTCCTCCATGCTCGTGACTGCCCGGCCGTTGAACCGCAGGCCATGGATGGTGACCCCCTTGACCTGGTGCTCCACATCGAAGCCCTCGATCCGCGAGGGCGGGAACGGCCTCCCCGTGACGGCGATATCGCGCAGCGTCACGTCGTCTACCGTGCCGCGCACGTCATCTCGGTTCCACATGGTGCTGACGATCTCGATGATCAGCAGCCGCGGGCACCAGTCGCTCTGCGGTTCGAACACAGCCTCGTCCGTCTGCTGGATGGTCGGCGCGGAGTTCACGTCATCGATCTCGAGC
>JBEKKD010000053.1:0-14121 GCA_050010895.1 Armatimonadota bacterium | reverse complement strand
GATCCCCGCGGGCGAGCCCAGGTCCGCGTCCGCTACTCGGTGCAGCGCCTCATCGCCGTGCGCGCCCACGAATGCGCGCACCTGATAGGACGGAATCACCGGGTCGACGTACAGCCCGCCGCCGAACACATAGGCAGCGTCGCCCCTCAGATCGGTCACCTCGGTCACATAGCACATCGCCGGCCTCTCCGGCAGATCGGCGTACGCATGCCAGGGGGTCGTGCCGGTGAACCCGTGCCCCGGCTCGACGTGCGTCGCCCCCGCGTCCGCCAGCATCTGCATGGTGTCCGCGGATGTCGTTCCGGGGGCATTGATCTGCATCATCTCGATGCCCGCCTCGTCACGGAGCATTTCCGCCGCGACCACAATCGTTTGCATGTTCTGAGTGAGCAGCACGCTCCGGCGATCCGGGTCGAAGAGAAGCGTGGGAAAACTGGTGGTGCCGACCACTCGCACGTTCGGCAGCGCGCGAATCCGCTGCGCTGCTTCGACGATACTCGCTAACTCGAATCCGCCGTCATGAGTGGGGTAGAAGGTGTCGCCGGTCGTCACCACGCGCAGCAGGAGGTCCTGCGTTCGCCCGAGCCGCTGCGCCGAATCCGATACCTCCCGTGCCTTCTCCAGGTTGAACGCCGTCCATACCTCAGGCTGCATGGCGCAGATGCGGTCCCTCTCCGACTTCGGAACCTGCACCAGGTGCCCGACGTGGCCGATCTGGGCCTTCTGCTCGTCCAGCAGCCGAGCGCCCATCCAGTCAACGCACACGAACTTCGGCATGCCGGCCCGCGCCACAGCGCGCACGAACAGGGGATTGCGGCCGACCTGCTTCGCCATCGGGTAGATCTGCAACCCGGCCTTGTCCGCCGCCTTCTTGATAGCGCGGGCATTCCGGCTGATCGCGTCGAGGTCGAGCACGTACGTATTCGGGGGTATCTCGCCGGCCTGGTGAAGCGACACCGCGGCTCTCACCAGGTCCGGGTTGCGCCGGCCCAGGATGTCGAGGAACATGGACGCCTCCGGGCCGCGAACTTTGGCGCGTACTGGGCAATACCTGCCACGTTTCTCGGGCGGGCACGAACTCCTGCTGGCGCATGAAAGAGATACACCTCTGGCGGCGAACAAGAACATGACCCATGAACCGAGAAAAGTTACAACCTGCCGCGCCCCATCCGATCCTGCCCACCCTGCGACCTCAGGAGTCTGGCGATGCTTCGCAAGCAGACTAAGACGCCAAAGCGAGCAGCCTGGCCGTTCTCGCTGCCAAAATCCGCCACGCCGGAGCAGGTCGAGGCCGTCCGCCGCCGCGTGGATGAGCTTGCCGCCAGGGCTCAGTATGGTTGGGGTCACACCATCGATTTCGGGCCCTTCACGAAGGAAGGCGTCGTCAAAGACAGCTTCCTCGATATCATCGGTATGTGGGACGAATGGCGCTGGTGGCCGCTGAGCCTGAAAGGACTGCGAGTGGCCGATGTGGGCTGCCTCACCGGCGGAATGTCCCTCATCATGGGCCATCGCGGCGCCGATGAGGTGCTCGCTATCGACGAGATACCCGAGCACATCGCTCAGACAGAGTATCTCCGGGATCTCTTCGGCGCCGGCAACGTGAAGACGCTGACCGCCTCCCTCTACCAACTCCCCGCCATGATCCAACCCGCATCCCTCGACCTCATCGTGCTCAGCGGTGTCCTCTACCACCTCAGCGATATGCTCGTCGGCCTTCTCATCATGCGGCAACTGCTGAAGGTAGGCGGCACGCTGCTTATCGAGAGCACGGCCGTTGACGACGACGAACACTCATATGCCAACTTCGGCCGCTTCGCTCTCGGCATCTGGTGGCAGCCCTCCGCCCTGTGTATCAAGGATATGTGCGAGTTCATGGGCCTGTCCGAAGTCGAAGTCAGGATGTACTCCCCAACTCGCTGCGTCGCCCGCGCCCACAAGACCAGCGATGAACCGGTCCCATTCCGCCGCGGGCTCAGTTACCACTTTGACGATCTGCGCGACGCCCGCCTGCGCACCATGGACGCGGGAGCAATGGCACCCCGGTAGTGTCGCTTCTGTGTCATCCCGAGCGGAGCGAGGGACCACGCCGTTCCGGCATCTCGATATCCCCGATCTCAGAACCAGGCGGAGAAGCCGCTTCTACGAAGGGAGCCTCAAATGCCACAGTCAGTGACGCTCGCAACTACCCAACATGGTTGGCACGACCGCCCCGTCGAGGCCGACCCCTACGGCTACAGTTTTTCCTTTGACGCCGCGCTTATAGCTGCCAGAGATGCCGTGGACGGGTGAGCGGTCCCGCTGTGAATGGAAATAGCGGGCGGATTGACTCCCACTCGCCGCCTGCCATGCCGCCCGCTGCGTCTCGACCATTCCATCTCATGATCAAGCCGGCCGGCCCGGCCTGCAATCTCGCCTGCGCCTACTGCTACTACCTCGAGAAAGCGAGCCACTACCCGGGCAGCAGCCTCCGCATGGGTGACGAGACGCTGGCGCGCGTCACCGCGGCCTATCTGCAAGCAAACCCCGCGCCGGAGGTCGTCTTCGGTTGGCAGGGCGGCGAGCCACTGCTCGCGGGATTTGAGTTCTTCCGCCGCGCGGTCGAGCTGCAGGCCCAGCACGCGCGGCCCGGACAGCGCGCGGTCAACGCGCTCCAGACCAACGCCACCCTCGTGACCGACGAGTGGGCCGCGTTCTTCGTCGAGCACGACTTCCTCGTCGGCATCAGCGTCGACGGCCCGCCGGAACTCCACGATCGCTACCGCCTCGACCGCGCCGGCCGCCCGACCTACGGACGGGCCATCGCCGGCCTCCGCGTCCTGCAGCGTCATGGCGTCGAGTGCAACGCGCTGGTCGCCGTCAACCGTGCGAACGCGGAACACCCGCTGGCGGTCTACCGCCACCTCACCGGGCTTGGCTTTCAGCACCTGCAGTTCATACCCGTTGTCGAGCGCCAGTCGCCGGCTGCGCGAAAAGTCACGCCCTGGTCGGTGCGACCCGAGGCATTCGCCGCATTCCTCTGCGAGATCTTCGACCACTGGGCGCGCACTGACGTGGACCGCGTCTTCGTTCAGCTCTTCGAGTCCGCGCTCAGCGTCTGGTCGGGCGGCCTGCCGACTGTCTGTGTCTTCGCTCCTGCCTGCGGAAGCGCGCTCGCCGTCGAGCACAATGGCGACCTCTACGCCTGCGACCACTTCGTCTCTCCCGAATACCTTCGCGGGCAGGTCGCGCTCGACGCGCTCGGCTCCCTCGTCGAGGGGAACGACCAGCGCGCCTTCGGCCTGGCAAAGGCCCATCTTCCCGAGCAGTGCCGAAGGTGCCCTGTGCGGCGCTTCTGCGGAGGCGACTGCCCGAAGCATCGCCTTCGCCTCGCCCAAGACGGCCAGCCCATCTCCTACCTCTGCGCCTCATATCGGACCTTCTTCACCCACAGCGCCCAGGTGCTCGAGGCGATGGCCCAGGAACTCAGGGCGGGTCGTCCCGCCGCCAACGTGATGCGCGCCCTGAACGATACCGGGCATTGACCTCAGGTCGCAGCCCCCTCTGGCGCCTTCTTGGCTGCCCCAGGACGAATCGGGAGGCAATCGTGGAATAAGCCCTTGGCGACCATCCCGTGCCGGTCAGCCCGGAGAGTCACGTCTTGGCGAACCGAACCAGGAAGCCGTTCCGGCTCCGACACAAGAGCTGGGTGCTCTCGGCACTACTCACCGTGCTTGCCCTCGGCGGGTGGGTTTCGGCGCTCGCGCACTGGCCCCCCTTCCCAGGGATACTGGCTGGCGGCATTGCCTGTCTGCTCGCCGTTCTCGCTGCCGTCGACTTCATGGGCAGGCTCACCGAAACTGTCTTGGGCGCGCTCACCGCCGCTCAACGCGCGGCCGAAGGCCAATCTCAGGCGCGAATGGCCGGCCCCGTCGTCCTGACCCGGCGCGATGAGGCCGATGAGCTTTCCGGCTGGATCAACCACTTGATCTCACAGCTCCCGCGTCCCCGCCGCCGCATCACGACCGGTGATAACGTTGACTCTCTCACAGGCCTCTATTCGCATCGTCACTTCCACGAGCGATTGCTCGAGGAAATCCAGCGCGCCGAGCGCTACGACCACGCGATATCCTTGATCATGATCGACGTAGACCGTTTCGAGCAGTTCAATGAAACCCACCATCACGCAGCCGGCGATGAAGTGCTGCGCCAGGTCGCTCAAATCATCCTTGCCGCGATCCGAAATACCGATCTCGCCGCTCGCTATGGCGGAGATGAGTTCGCGGTCCTGCTCCCTGAGACCGCCCTTGCCGGCGCACTCCAGGTCGCCGGCAAGATCCGATCCGAAGTCGCGGCCAAGGAGCTTCGCTTGCCCGGCGGACAGCAGGGGAGGATGGATCGGATCGCCCGCCTGACCGTGAGCATCGGCGTCGCGTCCTTCCCCCAGCACAGCGTCCAGAAGAACGGCCTCATCATCGCCGCCGACGTCGCGACCTACATGGCGAAGTACTCCGGCCGCAACAAAGTCTGCCCGTTCAACCGCGTACCCGGGGCGCAAGAGATCACCGATCCCTATCAGCTCTACCAGTTCCTGCAGAATTCCGACTGGGGCGCGCTGGAGGCCCTCGTCGCCGCCGTCGATGCTCGCGACCGGATCACCGGCGGCCACAGCAAGAAGGTCACAGCCTACGCGGTCGCGCTTGCACAGGCCATCGGCCTCTCCGAGTATGACGTCGAGGCCATCAGGACGGCGTCCCTCCTCCACGATGTCGGCAAGATCGGCATCCCCGATCGCGTGCTCACCAAAAATGGCGCGCTCAACGCTGATGAGCGCTCGCTGATAGAGAGCCACCCCGCCGTCGGGGAGTCCCTGGCGCGCAGGAGCATGAGCCTGTCCAGCGCTCTGCCGGGCATCCTCTATCACCACGAGCGCTTCGACGGAAAGGGCTATCCCAACGGCCTCGCACGAGACGATATCCCGCTCTCCGCCCGCGTCATCGCGATCGCCGACGCCTACGACGCGATGATCTCCCATCGTCACTACCGCAAGCCGCCGGGCCGCCGCACTGCGCTGCGGGAATTGGAACTCGGAGCCGGCCGGCAGTGGGACCCGGAACTCGTCCGCACGTTTCTCACCCTCGAGGCGCAGGGCCATCTCGGCGAAGAGAGCGCCGATCCCGAATTGGTCGCGAAAGCCTGACGCGCGGCCGGGACCACAGCGCACCGGCAGGGCAGGACACGGGTTCGCATCGGCGAAGCTGTGAACCGTGTCCATCGTCATCCTCGATGAATCCGTCGCCGGCAAGATCGCCGCGGGAGAGGTGATCGAGCGGCCCGCGTCAGTCATCAAGGAGCTGGTCGAGAACGCGCTCGACGCGGGCGCGCGCCGCATCGACGTGGAAATACGCGAGGGCGGTCGCGGGCTGATCCGGGTCGTGGACGACGGGTGCGGCATGAGCCGCGAGGATGCCGTCCTCTCGCTTCAGCGCCACGCCACCAGCAAGATCCGTTCTGCCGACGACCTCTTCGCCATCAGCACCTTCGGTTTCCGCGGCGAAGCGCTCCCGAGCATCGCCTCAGTCTCTCACTTCGCCATGCTCACCCGCCGTGCCGATGATGAGGTCGGGACGCGGCTGGTGGCCGCCGGCGGGGAGATCGTCGAACTCGAAGACGCCGGCGCGCCGCCGGGTACCGAGATGCTCGTGCGCAACCTCTTCCACAACACGCCCGCGCGGCTCAAATTCCTGAAGCGCGACGAGGTCGAAGTCGGGCACATCGCCGACACCTTCACGCGCTTCCTGTTCTCGAATCCCCAGGTCGCGCTGCGCCTCACCCGCGATGGCAGGGAAGTGCTGCAGCACTCGGGCGCAGCCGACCTGCGCGCCGCCGCCGCCGCCGCCTGGGGAAGAGAACTGGCGGAGGCTATGGTGCCCGTTGAGCTCGCGCTCCCCGGCATGTCGGTCCGCGGCCTCGCCTCCGCGCCGTCGGTACACCGCGGCAGCCGCAATCGACAGCTCCTGTTCGTCAATCATCGATGGGTGCGCAACCGCGCCCTGGCTCACGCCATCGAGGAGGCCTACCGACGCGTCCTGCCCGAGGGCAGATTCCCGGCGGCTGTCCTCCTGATCGACGTGGATCCGGCTTCAGTGGATGTGAATGTCCATCCCACGAAAGCCGAGGTACGCCTCAGCCGCGAATGGGAAGTGCACCATCTGGTGTCGCGCGCGCTCCAGGAAGCGCTCAGTAGCGTCGGCGCGTCGCCCCGGCTTGGCCTGGCTCAAATGCCCCCTGCCGGACGAGGGCCTGTGCAGGCCGAGCCTGCCGCTCAGCAGGGAGCGCTGCCCGTCGGCTGGGGCGGCGCGCTGGCCGCCCCCGGCGTTCTCTCCCCGGCGTTTCGTGCCGCCGGAGATCGGCTCGAACTCAGGCCGCTGGCGCAGTTGCGCAGCACCTACATCCTCGCCGAGTCCGCCCAGGGTCTGCTGCTCGTGGACCAGCACCGCGCCCAGGAGCGGGTCCTCTACGAGCGCTTTGCCGAGGCCAGGCTCTCCCATCGCAGCATCGCGCAGGCCCTTCTCGAGCCCGCGGTCGTGCAGCTTGGCCCGCGCGAGGCCGCGGCGGTCGCTGAACAGCTCGATGACCTGACCTCCCTTGGCTTCGCTCTCGAGCCGTTCGGCAGCGATGCGTTTCTGGTGCGCTCCATCCCGGCTGCTCTCGCTAAGGAGAACCCGTCGGACCTGGTCAGAGACCTGGCGGAGGACCTCGCCTCGGAGTCGGGATCGCATTCGCTCGATCGGCGGCGAGAGCGACTGCTGATCACGCTGTCGTGCCGTTCCGCGATCAAGGCCGGCGACGCACTCGCATATGACGAGACCACGGAACTGCTGAACGCGCTCTCTGCCACCGCGCGCCCGTACACCTGCCCGCACGGCTGGCCCATCGTGATGACCATCTCGAACTTCGAGATAGACCGCAAGTTCAACCGCTGAGCCATGTCGGACTCGCTCCTCGCGATCGTCGGTCCCACTGCAACCGGCAAGACCGGGGTCGGCATTCTCGTTGCCGAGGGCATCGGCGGCGAGATCGTCTCCGCTGACTCGATGCAGGTCTACCGGTTCATGGACGTTGGCACAGGCAAGCCCGCCGCCGAGCAGCTTGCCCGCGTCCCACACCATCTCATCAGCATCATCGACCCCGATGCGCCGTTCTCCGTCTCCGACTACCAGGAGCGCGCCCGCGCGACCATCGCCGACATCCGCGCCCGCGGCCGCCAGCCCATCCTGGTTGGCGGCAGCGGCCTCTATGTCCGGTCCGTGATCGACGGCCTCGCGCTTCCCATGGCCCCGCCCGCTCTCGAGCTCCGTCATCGTCTCAGCGCGGAGGCAGATGCCCAGGGCCTCGCCGCCCTCCACGCTCGCCTCGCCGAGGTCGATCCGGAGTCTGGCCAGCGCATCCATCCCAATGACGCCAAGCGCATCATCCGAGCGCTCGAGGTCTACCAGCAGACCGGCCGGACGATATCGGCGCTCCAACAGCTTGACCGACAGCGGCGGGAACGCTACAATACGCGCCAGTTCGGGCTCACGCTGCCCAGACCCGAGTTGTACCGGCGTATCGAGGCGCGAGTCGATGAGATGATCGCTCGCGGCCTGGCTGAAGAGGTCAGGAACCTCCTGAGCCGCGGATACGGCGAATGCCTCGTCTCGATGAAGGGCCTGGGCTACGCGCAGCTCATGCCGCACCTGCGCGGTGAGTGTTCGCTCGAAGAAGCAGCCGAGCGGCTGAAGCGTGATACCCGCCGATTCGCGAAGCGCCAGTTGACCTGGTTCAGAGCGGATCGGCGAATCGAGTGGATAGACGTGGCTGCCGTTGGCGGTGCCCATCAGGCGGCCGAGTACATCAGGAGAGGTTGGCAGGGCACATGAGAGGGCGCAATACCAAGGCGAAGCGCACGAAGCGCGGGCCCCTCCGGCCTGCCCTGTCTCGCCACGCGCCCAGTCGATGCCTCTCCCGAATCTGAGACTGACGCACAGAAACGAAAGCGAGAAAAGGTGCCGGAGCGGACGAAACGTCCGACCGGCACTTTCTGTTTGTGGCCGATGTGGATTGCGATTGCCGTTGCGAGCCGATTCGGCTCACACGTGAGCTGAATCGCGCGTGGCGATCTCGGCATTCCTGCTGATGATGTAAGAGAGGACACTACGATGGTGCGATTCACGAAGATGCACGGGCTCGGCAACGATTACCTCGTCATCGATGCCATGCAGAAGCCGCCTCCGGAGGCGACGCTGCCCGCGCTGGCGAAGGCGATGTCCGACCGCCACTTCGGCATCGGTTCGGATGGCATCATACTGGTGCTGCCGTCGCGCGCCGCCGACTTCAAGATGCGCATCCTCAATTCCGACGGCAGCGAGGCCGAGATGTGCGGCAATGGCATTCGGCTCTTCGCAAAATTCGTCTACGAGCGTGGATACACCCGCGAGCGCGACCTGCAGGTCGAGACCCTCGCCGGAATGATCCGGCCGCATCTCCGCGTCCGCGACGGCAAGGTACAGAGCATTCGCGTGGACATGGGCGCACCTCGCTTGTCTCGCGCCGAGATCCCGATGAAGGGCCCGGATCAGCCGCGGGTGGTGAGCGAGCGCCTGCGCGTCGGCGGCCAGCGCCTCGCCATCACCGCCGTCTCGATGGGCAACCCGCACTGTGTGCTCTTCGTCGACGATGTAGATCGGACCAGGGTGGACGAGATCGGGCCTGCCATCGAACACCACGACCTGTTCCCGCGCCGGACCAATGTGGAGTTCGTCCAGATCCTGGGCGACGGCGAGATCAAGATGCGGGTGTGGGAGCGCGGCGCGGGAGAAACCCTCGCCTGTGGCACCGGAGCCTCCGCCGCCCTCGTCGCGGCCGTGCTGAATGACTTGTCACCCCGAAAGGCGAACCTCCACCTGCGCGGCGGGATACTCAAGGTGAGCTGGAGCGCGGAGGACGACCACGTCTTCATAGACGGCCCGGCCGCCGAAGTGTGCGTCGGCGAAACACGCCTCGATGAGGTGCTTCCGTGATCCGTTGCTTCGGTGCTTCCGTGCCGAAACCGCCGTCGTTGGGCAGGGGCCCTATGGTGTTTGGTGCTTTGGTGTTTCGGGACTTCAGTCCCGAAACCGCATTGGCCCCCTACTGTCATCCTGAGCGTAGCGAAGGCTTGCCCGCCTCGGGCGGGGATCACGCCGTCGTTGTATTCCCGGTGTTTCGGGATTTCCAATCCCGAGACGAATCCGCTGAAGACGGATTCATACGCACCGCACGAATAACCTGAGGAGCAATGTGATGCAGATCGCTGACAGACTGCTGAAAACTCCCCCGTATCCCTTCGCGGAACTGGCGCGACTCAAGGCCGAGGCCCGTGCGGAGGGCCGCGACCTCGTGGACTTCGGGATCGGCGATCCCGACCAGCCGACCCCCGCCCACATCGTGGCCGCGCTCTGCGAGTCCGCGCATGACCCCGTCACCCATCAGTACGATGAGACCGGGAAAGGGCTGCCGGAGTTCAGGCAGGCCGTCGTCTCTTGGTACGAGAACCGGTTCGGCGTCGCCCTCAACCCGGACACCGAAGTGCTGCGCTTGATCGGTGCGAAGGAAGGCATCGCCCATCTCGCCTGGGCCGTCTTGAACCCCGGCGACGTCGCCCTCATCCCCGATCCCGGGTACCCGGTCTACAAGGTGGCGTCCATGTTCGCAGGCGCAGACCTGCACTTCATGCCGCTGCACGAGAAGTCCGGCTACCTCCCCGACTTCGCCGCCATTCCGGCCGACGTCTCCCGCCGGGCGAAGCTGATGTATCTGTGCTATCCGAATATGCCCACCGGCGCCGTCGCCGAGACCGACTGCTACCGGCGGGCCCTCGCCTTCGCCGAGAAAAACGACACTCTGCTCTGCCTCGACATGGCATACTCGGAGCTCTACTACGATGGCTACCGGCCGCAAAGCATGCTCCAGGTGGACGGCGCCAGGGCTCGCACGATCGAGGTTCATTCGCTTTCGAAAACCTACAACATGACCGGATGGCGCATCGGCTTCGCGGTCGGAAGCCCGGAGGCGCTGAACGCGCTGGAGAAGCTGAAGTCGAACGTGGACTCCGGTGCGTTCCTTGCCGTCCAGCGCGCCGCGGTGGCCGCCCTGAGCGGGCCGCAAGACTGCGTCGAGCGCATGCGGGCCATCTACCAGAAGCGTCGCGATATGCTCGTGGACGGCCTCGCCGGCATTGGCTGGCAGGTGCCCAAGCCGAAGGCGACCTGCTACGTGTGGGCGCCGGTGATGCAGGGCTACAACTCCGCCCAGATGGCGGAGACGCTCCTGCGCGACGCGGGCGTGCTCGTCACTCCCGGCAGCGCCTACGGGACCTGCGGCGAGGGATACGTGCGGTTCTCCCTGACCGTGCAGGGCGGCAATCCCGAAGAGCGCATCGCGGAAGCCGTGAAGAGGATCAAGGAAAAGGTCCGCGTGAAGACATGACCGTCGTCACACCTCAAAAGGAACGCACCATCCTGCTGGCGATCGAGGGTGAGGGCGACGGCTGGCGCCACTCGCTCGACGAGCTGGCGCGCCTGGCCGAGACCGCCGGCGGCGAAGTCGTCGGTGAGATCACTCAGAAGCGCAGTCGGCCCGATCCCGTCTACTACGTCGGCAAGGGCAAGGCGGAGGAGATTCACGGCCTCGTGTCCGAGCTGAAGGCCGACCTCGTCCTCGTGGACGGCGAGATCACGCCGAGCCAGGAGCACAATCTCGAGGACGCGACCGGCGCCGGCGTTCTCGGCCGCAGCGCCATCATCCTCGACATCTTCGCCATGCGCGCACGGAGCGCCGAAGGAAAGCTCCAGGTCGAGCTTGCCCAGTTCAACTACCTGCTGCCGCGCCTCACCGGAAAGGGGACCGCGCTCTCCAGGCTCGGCGGTGGAATCGGTACCCGAGGACCCGGTGAAACCAAGCTCAGTGTGGATCGCCGCCACATCCGCAAGCGCCTCGGCATGCTCAAGCGCGCCGTGCAGCGCCTGGAAACGCGCCGCGCCGTCGAGCGTCGGCACCGCCAGGAGGCCGGCATTGCCGTGGCCGCGCTCGTCGGCTATACCAACGCGGGCAAGTCAACCCTCCTCAACACCCTGTCCGGCTCGGAAGTCTTCGTCGAGGATCGGCTCTTCGCGACCCTCGACCCGACCGTCCGGCGCGTGGCACTCCCTGGCGGCCGCGATGTGCTGGTCGCTGATACAGTCGGCTTCATCCGAAATCTCCCGCACCAGCTCGTCGCCGCCTTCCATGCTACCCTCGAAGAGGTGATCGAGGCCGACGTGCTCGTGCACGTCGTCGACGCCAGCCATCCGCAGATGGACCACCAGATCGAAGCAGCTCAGCGCGTTCTCGCAGAGCTGAAGGCGGCGACCAAGCCGCAGGTGATGGCCTTCAACAAGATCGACCGGGTCGCCGATCGCTCTCGCCTCGATGAGCGCATCGCGAGAGACGAGTACGCCGTTGCCGTCTCCGCCCTGACGGGCGAGGGCATCGAGAATCTGCTGCGCGCGACGGGCGAGCGACTCGAGCACATGCTCGTGTCCGTCGAGGTGCACGTCCCATTCAGCGCGCAGGATCTCCTGGCAGAGGCCCACGCGCGAGGCCGCGTGATTGCACAGGAGTTCGGCCCGGAGGCGGTCGCTCTCACTGCCCGCGTGCCTGCCGACCTCGCCCAACGCTTGCGCCGGGCCGCTGGCGCGGCAGAGGGAGTTTCGACCGAGCCGTGATGCAGCGGCCCGCGTCTGGACGTCGTCCCCCCTGTCATTGCGAGCCGGGATGGCTCCGTTGGAGCCATCCCGCGCGTGGCAATCTCGCTGTTGGTGTTTCGGGACTTCAGTCCCGGAACCGCGGCTGGCGAATCGTGCAGGAGTTCCTCCACCTGGAGCCAAATGCACTTGACGCGCCTTCCGAGCGCGTGCTGGGCAGCATTCGGCCTGAGGCGGTAGGAGGTAGCATGAGGCTGCTGGTCACTGGCGGCGCCGGCTTCATCGGGAGCAACTTCATCCACCTCATTCTGTCCGAGCGGCCGGACTGGGAGATCGTCAACCTCGACAAGCTTACCTATGCCGGCAATCCCGCCAATCTCAAGGACGTCGAGAGCGGTTCGCGCTACCGCTTCGTCCGGGGCGATATCTGTGACGAGGCGGCCGTCGCCGAAGCGATCCAGGGGTGCGACTCGGTCGTGAACTTCGCTGCCGAGACCCATGTGGACCGCTCCATCATGGACCCGATGGCGTTCCTCCGCACGGACATTACCGGCACCTTCACGCTGCTGGAGGCCGTCCGCGCAGGCAAGGCCCGTCGCCTGCTGCAAGTGAGCACTGACGAAGTGTACGGGAGCATTTCCGAGGGCGCGGCCGATGAGACCTGGCCGCTCAAGCCGAGCAGCCCCTACGCTTCCAGCAAGGCCGGCGCCGATCTCCTCGCCCTCTCCTACTTCGCCACCTACGAGACCGACATTGTCATCACCCGCGGCGCCAACAACATCGGCCCCTATCAATATCCCGAGAAAGTGCTTCCGCTGTTCATCACCAACGCGCTCGAAGACACGCCGCTTCCTCTCTATGGCGATGGCCTCCAGGTGCGCGATTACACCTATGTCGAGGACCACTGCCGGGGCATCCTGCTCGTGCTCGAAAAGGGCCGCGCCGGGGAGGTCTACAATGTCGGCGCCGGCAACGAAACGCCGAACATCGAAATGGCACGCTTCCTCCTCGCCACTTTGGGAAAGCACGAGTCGCTCATCAAGCACGTGAAAGATCGCCCGGGGCACGACCGCCGATATGCCGTCAACTCGGCCAAGCTGCGCGCCCTCGGGTGGCAGCCCCGCTACGACGCCATGCACGCGCTGCGCGCGACCGCACGCTGGTACACCGAGAATCGCTGGTGGTGGGAGCCCATCAAGTCCGGCGAGCTGTACCGGGACTATTACCAGCGCCAGTACGAACGGCGGTGAGCCGCCCAGGTACGCCAGCATCTCCGCACGCCGCGCTCGCCCTGCGGCTCACCTTCCTCTTCCATGCCATCCGCCTCGAACTGCTGCCCCCCGGCCTCATCGGCATCGTCTCCCAGTTGGCTGCGCAGGACTCAGAAGCGGCGCTGTACGCTGAGCTTGCCAGTCTTCGCGCAGCCTTCCTCGAATCGCGGACTTCCCTTGCGCTCGATGGTATGGATTGGCCCGAGACCCCCGAGTGCGCGCTCCGACCCATCATCCGGAGCGCGCTTCCGACGTGCCTGCCCGACGCATCTCCCCGCTCCCGCGCCGAAGCCCTGGGCCGATTCTGCGAGACGCTGCTCCATGACCGCCGCGCGAGCGGAAGCTACTTCACCCCAGGATGGATCGCGGACGAGATCGCGAGAACAGCCGTCCGCGGGCTTGTCGAGGGCCGCAAACTGAGCCCCGACCACGTCCTGTCGCTTCGCATCCTCGACCCGGCCGTCGGCGCCGGCGCGTTCGCCATCGCTGCAGTCGAGGCCCTCGCCGAATCGATAGGGGAGGAAAGGCGCGAAAGCGCGTACCGGTCTGCCGCGGCGCGCTGCATCTTCTGTACCGACGTCAGCCCGCTCGCGGCCGACGCCTCCCGCCTTGCCGTCTGGCTCTGCGCCTCTCGTCCGGGCAGCCCGGCCACGATCCCCGCCGATCATATCACTGTCGCCGATGCGCTCTCCCAGCCGCCGTCCCCGCGCTCCTTCGACGCGGTCATAGGCAACCCGCCCTGGGGGGCAAGCATCCCGCAGTCCTCGGAAGACCTGGCGCTGCCGTCTCCGTCCGGCGGTCACAGCGACAGCTACATCCTCTTCCTGCGCCTCGCCGCCGAAGCCGCCCGCGACGATGGCGTCGTCGCCATGCTCGTGCCCGATACCATCCTCTATCAGGTGCGCTGCGAGCCCATGCGCCGCTTTCTGCTGGAGCGTTTCCGTCCTCTCAGCATCTCACTGCTTGGCGATTCCATCTTCCCCGGAGCCACCGCGCCCGCGGCCATCGTCTGCCTCGCAGGCACGCAGATCGCGCCGGTCCAATACCCCTCTCTCGATCTGCGCCGGGCGCCGCGGCACGCACTTCCCGAGATCATCTCGCGCCCC